>JAOTVO010000076.1 GCA_029863355.1 Candidatus Krumholzibacteriia bacterium | reverse complement strand
GGGCGCCTCGTCGACCTCGGGCGGCAGCGTGGTCACGCGGGCCACCGCCTCGCGCACCTCGCGGATTGCCTCGTCGAGGTCGTCCACGTCGGGGTCGATGGCGACGTAGATCATGGAGACGTTCTCCATCGAGTAGGAGCTCATGCGGTCGATGCCAGTGACCGCCTCCAGCTCTTCCTCGATCGGGTTGGTCACGTTGAGCTCGACGTCCTCGGGCGCCGCGCCCGGATAAGTCGTGGTGATGATCACCTCGCCGAACTGCACCTGGGGAAAGACGTCGCGGCGGATGGTCATGAGCCGGCTCACGCCGAGCCCGAGGATGGAGAGCGTCAGTACGAGCGCGAGCGTGTGGCGCTCGGCGAAGAATCGGAAGATGCGTTCCATGTTCGTTCCGGTCCGGGTTGAGGGTTGCCAGCGCTCAACGCGCCTCGGCGTCGCTCAATAACTCGTCGGCGAGCGCGCGGTACTGGAGCACCAGCTCGTGGTAGCGCGCCGCGTTCTGCGCATAGTCCAGGCGCGCGATGGCCTCGTCGTCGCGGCTCTGGATGACGAAGGTCAGATTGCCGCGGCCGCGCTCGTAGAGCAGCTGTTCCTCGTCGGTCTTGCGCCGCGCCGTCTCGATGCGCTGGACGTCGAGGCCGAGCACCTCGTCCAGCCCCTCGAGCTGAGTGACGACGCCCTCCATGCCCGCGCGCAGCGTCACCTCGACTTCTCCGCGGGCGTACGCGAGCTGGCGCAGCTCCAGGCGCGTGGTGGCCAGGTCCGCCTCCGCGGTGCGGTTGCCGATGGGATAGCGCAGCTCGAGCCCGACGCCGATGTCCGGGTGGTCGAGGGCGAACGAGGAACCCATGGCCTCGTCGCCGCCCAGGAGCGCGCCGGAGAGGTTGAGCGCCAGGTCCGGGCGCGCTACCTCCACGTTGCCTGTCTCCAGGCGCGAGAGCTGCCGGCGTTGGATGTCGATGGCGCGCACCAGGCGCGAACGGACGAGCGCGCCCTCCATCTCGGCCGCGCCCGGAATCTCCGCCGGGATCTCGTAGAGGTCGAAGTCGGGCCCTTCGGCGAGCGCCTCTTCGCTCGAGGCCAGGACGGCCAGCTCGGCGCGCGCCGATTCCCACGCCGCCTCGATGTTGCGCAGCACGGCTTGCGTCAGGTGCACCGCGCTCTGCGCGCGTAGCACGTCCGCCTCGTCCACCAGGCGCGCGGCGCGCTGGCGCCGCGTGCGCCCCAGCTCCTCCTCCGCCAGCGCCAGCCGGTCCGCCGCGATGCGGCGCTGCTCATCGAGGAGCGCCCAGCGCACGAACCGGAGGGCGACATCGAGCACGAAATCCTCCTGCCGCTCGATCGCCGTCACCTCGCTCAGGTCGATGTCGTAGCCGCTCAGCTCGTACGCGAGCCGGTCGAGCGCGCCCCCGCGGTTGCGCAGGAGCGGGAGCGACCACGTGGCACTCAGCATGTTTCGGTAGTACGTGGAGGGTCCCACCGGCACCTCTATCCCCCCGCCCGGGCCCGGGATGACGAATCCGGGCAGGTTCTGGTCGGTGGCGTCGAAGCGCCATCCCACCGAGAGCCGCGAGCCCGTACCCCAGAAGGCGCGCGCGCCGCCGGCGTCCACGAGCACGTTGTCGATGCGCTCGGGGTCGAAGGGGGTCACCTGCAGCGGCTCGACGTGCCGCAACGCGGCGCCCGTTTCGAGCGACCAATCCTGCGCGCCCAGGTAGCGCGTGCTGTGCCGCTCGGCGATGTCGCGCTCCATGCGCTCCCTGTCGAAGAGGGGGTGCGTCGCGCGCACGCGCGCGAGGTAGCCCTCCATGGTGATGGCGCGCAGCGGCGCCGAGACCGATACAATGAGCAGCGCGAGGGCGAAGGCAAAGGTCCGGGTCATGACGATACCTCTGTGTGCTCAGTCCGTATGTGTGGGCGCGCGCCCGCTCAGGGGCGCGGCCGCAGCGCCTTCTCGACGAAATCGAAATAGCTCTCCAGGAGGTCCTCCGGCGTGATGCCGAACCCCTCCTCCATGTCGCGCCCCTTCATCGACGCGATCTGCAGGATCCCCGTCGTCTGTCCCCACAGGAGGAAGGCGACGCGCATGGGATCGATGTCCGCGCGCACCGTCCCGTCGTCGACGCCCGCCTTGAGCGCGGTGGCGACCAGCCCCATGATGTCGCGCCCCAGCTGCTCGCACTCGCCGGCGTGCGCGCTCTCCGGGTGCGGATCCAGGTCCGTCGACTCGAAGTAGAGCATCGCGTCGAAGTAGTCGCGGTGGTCGGTGAAGAAGCGGACGTAGGCGCGCCCAATCGCCTCCACCTTCTCGACGCCGCTCGGCACGCCCGCCACCGCCGCGGCGAAGCGGTCGTGCAGCACGCGGCTCCCGCGGAGCTGGATGGCGCTGTAGAGATCTTCCTTGCTCTTGAAGTAGAGATAGAGCGTGGCCTTCGCCAGCTCCGCCTCCGCCGCGACGTCGTCCATCGTCGCCTCGCGCCAACCCTTCGTGAAAAAGACCCGCTCCGCCGCGTCCACGATGTCGCCGCGCCGCTGCTCTTTCTCGCGTTCCCGCCGCTCCGCAATGCCCATTGGTTGACCTCCGGTCATCTACTGACGAATGGTCAGTCGATATACGGACATATAACCGGTCCGGTTGCACGAGGCAACAAGAATCCGCTAACTTAATAATTGAGAATAGGTTAAGGAATAAGGTCGTCGATGGGAATGGGGCGGATCCAGTCGGGGAGGATGTAGATGTGGCGGGTGGTCTTGGCGGGATAGACGCGGTGGCTCGCCCCCTTGTCGAGCACCTCGCGCTTGGAGACGGCGATGTCCTTGCGGCGCGCGCGCACGTGGATGGCGTCGTCGTCGAGGTAGTCGACGCGGTAGCAGGGGGTGAGCACGCAGCCCAGGCGCTGGCCGGCCCACCAGCGGTGGTGGCCGTCGAGTATGACGAGGGTCTCGTCGTCGACGAGCACGGGGGGATAGAAGGTGCGGCGCGCGCGCATGCCGTCGAGCACCTCGCGCCCGCGCTCGGGGTCGAAGGCCTCGTGCGGCAAGAGCGCCCCCGTGGGCACGAGGTCGAAACGGGTCATGGCGGCTAAGCCCAGGGAATCGCGAGCTTGAGGCGCCGGAGTTTTTCCTCGAACTCCGTGCGTTCGCGGTTGCGCTTGAGTCCCTTCTTGCCCTCTTGCAGCCAGCCGTAGCCGGCGGCCAGCTCGCGCGCGCGCGCGGCGTCGCCGGCGGCGACCGCTTCGATCACGGCCAGCTCGAGGCCGGAGAGCGAGAGGGCGCGCAGGCGGTAGTCGCAGAACGCCTCCCATGCCAGCGGGCACCAGCGCGCCACGATCCGTTCGCCGATCGTGGTCGCGTAGGCGCGGATCTCGTGCTGGGAGTGCGCGTCCATGCGCAGCGCCAGGAAGTGGAAGAGGTTGTGGAGGTCGATCTTCCAGTAGGCCTCGGTGTAGGTCGAGAGCGGCAGGTCCTTGCGCGCCTGCTCGCGCGCGACACCCAGCTCGAGGCGCGCTTCGTAGGCCTGCCGCGCCGCTTCCTGCAGCTCGGCTTCGCGCTTGCTGAGCACCTCGCCCTGCGTGCTGTCGAGCGTGCCCTCGCTTCCCTGCCGGTTGCCGGGCGACTGCTGCCGCCACTGGTCGGGGGGCGTGCGCTGCGCGGCGTCGACGGCGATGGAGTAGCGCGTGGAGTACTCGTTCACGTTGGCGGTGCGGTGGCGGATCCACTGGCGCCAGGCGTCCATGGGCACGCGCACGTGCAGCTTGACCTCGCACATCTCGAAGGGCGTGGTGTGGTGGTGCCGCATGAGGTAGCGAATGAGGCCGCGGTCCTCCTGGACGTGCTTGGTGCCGCGCCCGTAGGAGACGCGCGCCGCCTGCACGATAGAGGCGTCGTCGCCCATGTAGTCCACCACGCGCACGAAGCCGTCGTCGAGCACGGGGAGCTTCACGCCCAGTATGGCGTCGAGGGTGGCCACCACGGGGCGCTCGAGGCGCTGCGCCTCGGTGTCGCCGGGGATGGCGTCCTCGCTCAGGTCGCCTTCGAGAATCTTGCGGGTGCGTTCGTCGGTCATGATGCGCCCACTCTAGCGCGAATGCCCGCCGCGGACAAGGCGCATCGCGCTGGTGGGGATTCCCTTGGCGCGGGGGCGGCCCATGCGGTACACCTTGGCGCGGTGCCATGAACCGCGAACCCATGATCGATCGCCTGCGCGGCGAAGGCTCCCCCTGGGATATCGTCGTGATCGGCGGGGGTGCCACGGGGCCGGGCTGTGCGGTGGACGCGGCGGCGCGCGGCTACCGCACGGTGCTCCTGGAGCAGGCGGACTTCGGCAAGGGCACGTCGAGCCGCAGCACCAAGCTCGCGCACGGCGGCGTGCGCTACCTGCGCCAGGGACAAGTGGGGCTAGTCGTGGAGGCGCTCCGCGAGCGGGCGCGTCTGATGGCGAACGCCCCGCATCTGGTGCGGCCCGTGTCCTTCGTCGTCCCCACCTACCGGCGCTTCGAGCGCGCGTATTACGGACTGGGGCTGGGGCTCTACGATATCCTCGCCGGGCGCTGTGCCATTGGGCGCTCGCGCGTCCTCACGCGCGCCGGCGTGTGCGCGCGCGTGCCGGGGGTGAACGCGGCGGGGCTGCGCGGCGGCGTGCGCTACTTCGACGCCTGTTTCGACGACGCACGGCTGGCCGTGAATCTCGCCGCCACCGCGGCGGATCTGGGCGCGGTGGTGATCAACTACGCGCGCGTGACGGCGATCGTGCACGAAGGCGACGCCGTCGCCGGCGTGCGCGTGGAAGATGGAGAGAGCGGCGAGTCGTGGGAGATTCGCGCGCGCGCGGTGATCAACGCGGCGGGCGTGTTCGCCGACGGCGTGCGGCGTCTCGACGACCCCGCCGCCGAGCCCACGCTCACCCTGAGCCGGGGCGCGCACGTCGTCCTCGACGGCGCCTTCCTGGGCGGCGACACGGCACTCTTGGTACCGCGCACCGACGACGGGCGCGTTGTCTTCGCCATCCCCTATCGCGGGCGCGTGCTGGTGGGCACGACCGACACGCGCGCGTCCGCGGCGGAGCTGGAGCCGCACGCACGCGACGACGAGATCGAGTTCCTCCTCGCGCACGCGGCGCGCTACCTGGCGCGCGCCCCCGAGCGCGCCGACGTGAGGAGTGCTTTCGCCGGCCTGCGCCCGCTCCTCGATGCGGACGGCGAGCGGCCCACCGCCCGGCTCTCGCGCGAGCACCGCGTGCTGGTGAGCGCGCGCGGGCTGGTGACGATCGTCGGTGGCAAGTGGACGACGTACCGCAAGATGGCCGAGGACACCGTGGACCAGGCCGCGCACGTGGGCGGGCTCGACGCGACGCTCTCGCCCACGCGCACGCTGCGCATCCACGGGTACGACGGCGCACCCGACGGCATGGGGACGGGTCCGCTCGCGCGCTACGGGAGCGACGCCGCGCGCATCGAGGCGCTCGCGCGCGAAGACCCCGAACTCGCCCTCGAGGTGAGCGGCGCGCCGGGGCTTCTGGCCGCCGAGGTGGTGTGGGCCGTGCGCAAAGAGATGGCGCGCACCGTCGAGGACGTCCTCGCGCGCCGGACCGGACTCCTCTTCGTGGACGCCCGCGCGGCCATCGCCGCCGCGCCCGCCGCGGCGCAGTTGATCGCCGCCGAGCTGGGGCGCGACACGGATTGGGCGCGAGCCGAAGCGGCGCGTTTCGCCGCGCTGGCCGCCCACTACCTCCCCGCGTGAGCGGCGTGGAAAGCGCGTGCCATCTGCGCTACCATCTTCCCCATGACCGAGCCCACCCAGCCCACGGTTCTGGTGCTGGACGACGAGGACATCGTCACCACCACCATCCGCTCGTTCCTCGAGCTGGAGACGGAATACAGCGTGCTCGCGTTCACGTCGCCGCGCGAGGCGCTGGAGGCGATGGCGCGCACGCACGTGGACGTCGTCATCTCCGACTTTCTCATGCCCGAGATGAGCGGCCTCGAGTTCCTGGCCGAGGTCAAGCGCCGCTATCCCGACGTGGTGCGTCTGCTGCTCACGGGCTACGCGGACAAGGAGAACGCGATCCGGGCGATCAACGAGGTCGAGGTCTTTCAGTACGTCGAGAAGCCATGGGACAACAACCACCTCCTGCTCGTCATCCGCAACGGCCTGCGGCAGCGGCGTCTCGACGCGCAGCTCGCCGACAAGGTGCGCGAGCTCGACCGCACTCTGCGCGAACGTGACCGCATCGCGCAGGCGCACGACGTGCTCGCAGGAGAGATCGCGCTCGCGCGCCGCGTGCAGCAGGCCATGATCCCGCGCGAGCTGCCCCGCGCCGGCGACGTGCGCTTCTCCGCCTGCTACATTCCCGTGCTCGCCGTGGGAGGCGACTACTACGACGTTGTCCCCCTCGCCGCCGACCGCTTCGCAGCCATTGTCGCCGACGCCACGGGTCACGGCGTGCAGGCCGCGCTCTCGACCACCCTAATGAAGTCCACCTTCCGCGACGTCGCCGCCGGCCTCTCCCGCGCCGGCGGCGTCCCCTCGCCCGCCGATATTCTGCGCCGCATGAACCAGACGATATACGGCGTGCTGCCCACCGAGCTCTTCGTCGCCGCCACCGCGGCGGTCGTGGACGCGTCCGGCGGTCGTCTGCACGTTTGCGGAGGCGGGGCGCCGCACGCGCTCCACGTCCGCCGCGCGACCGGGACCGTGGAGCGCATCGCCTCCAACGGCTTGCTGCTGGGCGTGGTGGACGCCGGTGTTTTCGAGCCCGGCGAAGACGTGGCGATCACGCTCGCGCCCGGTGACACCGTCGTGCTCCATACCGACGGCCTCTCCGAGATCGACGACGACGCCGGCGTCGCCTTCGGCGACGGCGCCATCCTCGACGCCGCCGCAGCGGGCGCTCGCGAGGGCAGGCTCGCCGACGGGCTCGTCGCCGCCGCGCGCGCCTTCGCGCCCGCGGCCCACCAATGGGACGACATCACGCTGCTCGCAGTGGAGCGCGCGTCGGACTAGTAGGTCTTCCAGCAACCCGGCGTGACCAGCTCGATCACGTGGCCGTCGGGGTCTTCGAAGTAGAGGCTTTGGCCGCCGCGCGGCCATTGGTAGCGCGCGGTGACGGGGATCTTGCGCGCGGCGAGGCGTTTCTCCCACGCCTCCAGCGCATCGGCCGGAATCGCAAAGGCCATGTGCAGGTGGCCGTCGCCGTCGTGGGGCGGGATGGTGCCGCGCTTGGAGACGGCGGGTTCGAGCATGCTCTTTTTTTCGAAGAGAAGCAGCACCTGCCGGCCGGCCACGTCGAGGCCGGCGGCGCGCTCGGTGGCAAAGAGGCTCTTGAAGCAGAAGAGGTTCTCGTAAAAGGCGAGCGCGCGCCCGACGTCGTCCACGTAGAGCACGGTCTCGAGAATGCCGGTGACGGTCGGTTTCATTAGCTCCCTCCCATGGCTCCCAGGCCGATTATCGCGAGCAGCATGCCCACGCCGGCGGCGACGAGGACGGCGATCGTGCGCCGGGGATCGGCGCCCTGCAGGCGCGTCATGCCGATGTAGGCCAGGCGCGCGCTAAAGAGAAAGGCGGCGAACATGGCCGCGCCGACCAGGAGATCCAGCGCGGCGCTGGTGTCGCCGGTGAAGTAGTCGTTCCCATAGACTAGCATCTCCACCACGCGCAGCGAAAGCTCCACCACGGCCACGGGAACGACGGCGTAGAGGAAGATGTAGCGCGAGGTACGCATGGTGCCGCGCCCGCGCGCGAGCAGCACGGCCACGTGGAAGAGCGAGCCCGCCACCCAGTAGCGCATCGCGCCCGCCGCCACCCCGCCCACCATGATGCGCACCCACGCGTGGAACCAGTCGGAGACAACGTACTCGCCCATGTATACCGACTCCAGTTCGATGGACCCGGCCACGGCGTCCATGCCGATGAGCCAGATCATGATGAGCTGCTGGGGGGGGCGCGGCCGGAGGAGGTGCTGCTTGGCGAAGGCCTCGAACCGGGTGAAGACCTCCTTGATCACGTCGATGATCGTCAGGTCTTGCGGCGGCGGCGGTGGCGATGCGCCGCGATTCTGCGGAGTTTCTGTGTCGTTCATGGGGCGTCCGTGGGGTCCCAGCTCGTGTGCAGGTCCTCGTGCAGCGCGTCGAGCGCGGCCATGTCTTTCTCGTCCAGCGCGAAGTCGAAGACGCGCGCGTTCTGGACGATGCGCTCGCGCCGCGCCGACTTGGGGATCACGACAACGCCGCGCTGCAGGGCCCAGCGGATGAGCACCTGCGCGGGGGACACGCCGTGGCGCGCGGCCACGCGCGCGAGCGTGGCGTCGCCGAGGCGCTCTCCCTTGGTGAGCGGGCTGTACGCCTCCAGCACGATGCCGCGCTCGCGGCAGTACGCGAGAAGATCGCGCTGGTAGAGGAAGGGGCTGAACTCGACCTGGTTCACCATGGGCGCCACGCGACAGGCGGCGAGGAGCTCTTCGAGGTGGCGCGTCGTGTAATTGCTCACGCCGATGGCGCGCGCGCGGCCCTCCTCGTAGATCGCCTCGAGCGCGCGCCAGGTGTCGGCGCGCCGGCCGTGCACGGGCCAGTGGATGAGGTAGAGGTCGACGGTTTCCAGGCCTAGCCGCTCGACGCTGGCGGCGAAGGCGCGGCGCGTGGCGTCGTAGCCATGGTCACTGTTCCAGAGCTTGGTGGTGACGAAGATCTCCGAGCGCGCGATGCCGCTCGCGCGCACCGCCGCCCCCACCTCGCGCTCGTTTCCGTAGAGCTTGGCCGTGTCGACGTGGCGATAGCCCGCCTCGAATGCGCCGCGCACGGCGCCAAGCGTCTCGGCGCCGACGCGCATCTCGTAGACGCCCAGCCCCAGTCGCGGCATGGCCACGCCGTTGGTGAGCGTGACCGTGGAGTCGATGGTGAGTGCCTCGCCCACTATCCCTCATCTTCGAGCCGGTGCTCGGTGATCACGAGATCCGCCACCACTCGCCCGCCGATCAGGTGCTCCTGGATGATGCGCTCGAGCGCCTCGGGCGTACAGCCGTGGTACCACGTCCCCTCCGGGTAGACGACGGCGGTGGGGCCGTCGCGGCAGATGCGCAGGCAGTTGGCCTTGGTGCGCAGGATGCCGCCCGCCTCCGAGAGGCCCAGCTCCTTCAAGCGCCGCTTGAGGTACTGCCACGAAACGAGCGAGTCCTCGCGCGTCGAGCACTTGGGCTCGGTCTGGTCGCAACAGAGGAAGATGTGCCGGCGCGCCACGGGCACGCCCACCGCCTCGGCGCAGGTGCGGAGCGTGTCCTTGTCGGCGCGCGCGTCGCTCACCGCGCTACCCTTTCTCGCGGTGGATCACGGTGGGGCCGCGCTGCGCCGTGGGCAGGATCATGAGACTGGCGATGTTCACGTGCGGCGGCGTACCCGCCACGTAGACCACCGCATCGGCCACGTCGCCGGCGGTGAGCGGCTCCGTGCCCGCGTAGATCGACGCCGCGCGCTCGGCGTCGCCGTCGAAGCGCACCAGCGAGAACTCCGTCTCCACCATCCCCGGGTCGACGCTGGAGACGCGCACGCGCGTGCCCACGAGATCCAGGTTCATGCCTTCGGAGAGCGCGCGCACCGCGAACTTGGTGGCGTTGTACACCGCCCCCTTGGGGTACACGTGGCGCCCTGCTATCGAGCCGATGTGGATCACGTGCCCGCTGTCGCGTTCCACCATGAGCGGGAGCACCTCGCGCGTCACGTTCAAAAGACCCTTGACGTTCGTATCGATCATGCGGTCCCAGTGGTCGTAGTCGCCCTCGTGCAGCTTGTCCATGCCCGCGGCCAGTCCCGCGTTGTTGACGAGGATGTCGGGCACGCCGCCGCCGTCGTGGAGTGCCTCCACCGCCGCGCGCACCGCGTCGCGGTCGCGCACGTCCACGACAGCCGTCTCCACCTCGGTGTCGAGGGCGCGCGCGAGCTTCTCCAGCCGGTCCTTGCGCCGCGCCCACAGAACGAGCCGCGCACCGCGTGCGGCGAAGGCGCGCGCGCACGCCTCGCCGATGCCGGCGGATGCGCCCGTGACCAGCACGCGTTTGCCTTCGATGCGATTCATGCGATTCCCTTCCCTAGTCGAGCCACAGGAATTGATCGTACCAGGAAGAACGCGCTGCGCGCCAGCGATTCCTGGGGGTATACTGACCCTGGGAGTGGAACCCGTCTGGCACTTCTCGGGTCGTGGAGGTCCATCATGATTTCGCTGACGCTCATATCAGGCTGCTGCTTCGTTGCCATGACCGGGTTCGTCTT
>JAOTVO010000075.1 GCA_029863355.1 Candidatus Krumholzibacteriia bacterium | reverse complement strand
GTGCGTCTGGTAGCGGCGACCAACAGCGACCTCGAGAAGGCGATCAAGCAGGAGCGGTTCCGCGCGGACCTCTACTACCGCTTGAACGTCATCCCAGTCCATCTGCCGCCGCTGCGCCGGCGCCGCGATGACATCCCCCTACTCGTGCAGCACTTCCTCAAGAAGTACAACGACGGGCTCGCCGTCGAGCGCCAGAAGGGAATCGCGCGCGAGGCCATGGAGATCCTCGTCGGCTACGACTGGCCCGGCAACGTGCGCGAGCTCGAAAACGTAGTCGAGCGCGCCGTGATACTCGAGGATACCGCCGAGATCACGCCGGGGTCGCTCCCCGACAAGATCCGCTTCCGCGAGATCGCCGGGGCGCGCATCATCACCGACCGCGCCGAGGTGACCCTCGAGGAGCTGGAGCGCGAGTACCTGATCCGCGTGCTGAACGACACCGGCTGGCAGAAGAAGAAGGCCAGCCAGATCCTGGGCATCAACGCGTCCACCCTCTACCGCAAAATCCAGCGCTACGGCCTCGACAAGGATAGAGAGCTGGTCTCGGTGGAAGACGATTAGCGCAGCGCGAACTTGCCCGGCCCCGGGCGCGCAACCTGCACTTTGCACAGCCGTTGCGGGAGGCGGACGGGCCCTGGGTCAGGGCGCCCAAAAGGACGATGGGAGCGACCGCAACCCGCCGGGAAACAACCAGATACGCGACAACCCTCGGGACTGCCCTTTGGCATGCTCCTTGCCCATCATGAGCGCAGGATCTAGAACTGGTCCGGATGGATTCAGCATCCTGATGCGCACACAGCTAAATAGGAGGTTTCTGATGCGTACGAAGGGTTTCACTCTCATCGAGCTGATGATCGTCGTTGTGATCATCGGCATCCTGGCCGCGATTGCGATTCCGAACTTCATCAATATGCAAGCGCGTGCCAAGGAAGCCTCGTGCAAGTCCAATTGCCACACCGTCCAGCTTGCCGCCGAGGATTTCTCGGTGCAGAACGACGGCGTGTACGCGACCGACAACGGTGACGTGCTCCCGAGCGGCGATACGATCCAGGACCTGCTCCCGGGCGGGAACCTGCTCGACAACCCGTTCACCAAGATCGCCAGCGAGCCCGGGTGGGGTGCGGCTGCTGCTGCGCCGGGCGCCACCGGCTACATCGCGGTCGATTCCGACGGTGACGGCACGAACGACGGCTACACGATCGACGGTCAGGGCAAGGGTGGTAACGTGATCATCACGCTGACCAGCGGTCAGTAAGCCCGACGCGATCCCAAGTCGCAAAGAGAGGGCGGGCGCACGAGCGCTCGCCCTCTTCCTTTCTTTGCGGGACGACGCGTCGGGCATGACCGGTGTCCGCTCCGAGGGGGCGCCGGCCAACCGACTCCGGGGCAACGAGTTGGGCACGGATGATGCAGTGGCAGGCCCCGTAACGGCCTTCCCGACGACGACGAAACCATGGTAATCCTGGAAATCCACGACGTTTACAAGGCTTTCCGCTCGGGCTTTCTGGGCACGCGGCAGCCGGTGTTGAGTGGCGTATCCCTGGCCATCGAGGCGGGCGAGGTGTACGGATTCCTGGGCCACAACGGGGCTGGGAAGACGACCACCATGAAGATCGCCCTGGGGCTCTTGCGCGCCGACGGCGGCGAGGTGCGGTTGTTCGGGCAGGCGGGGGCCCCCGCGAGGGTCCGTGCCCGCGTGGGCTACCTGAGCGAGGAGATCGGCCTCTATCCGCATCTGAACGCGGTCGAGACCCTCCAGCTCACCGGGGAGCTGTTTCGCATCCCGCGGCGCCGCCTGGCCGCACGCATCGAGGAGATGCTCGCGGCGGTGGGCCTGGAGACGAAGCGCGCGGTCAAGGTCAAGCACTACTCGAAGGGGATGCGCCAGCGCCTGGGCATCGCCACGGCGATGATCAACGATCCGGATCTACTTCTTCTCGACGAGCCCTACAGCGGGCTCGACCCGGTGGGGCGCAAGGACCTGCGCGAGCTCCTGCTGGGGCTCAAGCGGCAGGGAAAGACGATCCTCATGTCCTCGCACATCGTGCCGGACGTGGAGGCGGTGTGCGACCGGGTGGGTATCCTCTCGGGCGGGCGCATCGCGCGCGTCCTGGACTTGAACGAGCTCTACGCGGAAGAGACCAACGACGTCGAGGTGGTGCTCTCGGGCGTGCCGTCCGGGCGGGTCAACGCGCGGGACTACGGCGGCGAGGACGTGCTCGTCGACGCGCAGGTGCGGATCGTACGCGTGGGCGGAGACCGCAAGCTCCGCATGCTCGTCGACGACGTCTACGACGCCGGCGGCCGCGTGGTGGGCGTGCGGCAGGTGCGCTTGAACCTCGAGGACATCTTCGTCGACGAGGTCGCGCGCACGCCGGGTGCCAAGGATCACGACGCCATCGCCAGGCGCGAGCTGCTGGTGACGGAGTAACGCATGCCGATCTTCACGCTGGCGAAGTTCACGGTGAAGGGCTACCTCAAGGAGCGCATCCTCCTCGTGGTGCTCATCTTCGGCTTCGTGCTGATGGCGGCCTCCTACGTGCTCTCGCCGCTGGCCGTGGGCGCGCAGCAGAAGATCGTCGTGGACATCGGGCTCGCCTCCATCTCGATCTTTGGCGTCATGCTCATCGTGCTCCTGGGCGCGGGGTCGTACTACCAGGAGCGGGAGCGCGGCATTCTCAAGGCGCTTCTCGTCAAGCCCATCACGCGCGCGGACTTCGTCCTGGGCAAGTACGCGGGGACCGTGCTCACGGTGGCGACGGTGCTCCTGATGATGGCCGCGGTGTGCCTGCTGGTGATGGCGGTGAGCGGTTCGGCCATCACGGAAAACGTCTTCTGGGCGATCTACCTCTCCATTCTGGAGATGGCGGTGGTGACGGCGGTGCTCACGTTCTTCGCGTCTTTCACCTCGCCCATCCTCTCGTCGTTCTTCACGGTAAGCGTGGTGGTGGCGGGACACCTCTCGAAAGATCTGCTCGCCTTCGCCGAGCGCTTCGGTGCGCCGCTTCCGAAGATCGTGGCGCAGACGGCCTACTACCTGCTCCCCAACCTGGCGCTCTTCAACGTGCGCGCAGAGGCGGTGCACGGCCTGCCTCTCCCAGAGGGCTTCATCTTCGCGGTGACGATGTACGGTATCTTCTACGCGCTCGTGCTGCTCTTGCTGAGCACGCTCGTCTTCGCGCGCAAAGAGGTGCACTAGCATGGCGTCGGCGCGCTCGATCGTTGTGCGCGCAGTGGTGGGGGCGCTCGCGCTGGCGGGGCTGGTGGCGGCCACGATTAGCGCGCGGCCGTACAACCAGCGCCCTTACCTCCACGACAACCTCTACCTGCCCTCGGGGAAGTTCGTCGAGCAGATCTCGATGGGCTACCCGCAGCTCGTCGCCGACCTCGTGTGGTTCTCGGCCACCCAGTACTACGGCGGCTACCGCCAGGCGCACCACAGCCTCGCCTACTTCGAGGGCCTGATCGACATCGTCACCGACCTCGACCCGCACTTTATCTTTCCCTACATCTTCGGTGCGGTGGTGATGTCGCAAGACATGGGCGAGTTCCCGCACGCGGCCGCGCTCCTCAAGAAGGGCATGGCGCGCAACCCGACGCGCTGGGAGCTGCCCTTCGAGTGCGGTTTCCTAGCCTACGTGGACGCGCAGGACAACGCGACGGCCGCGCAGTACTTCGAGCTGGCCGCGCGGCTCCCGGGCGGGGGGGACCGCGCGCGCCGCTTCGCCGCCTTCGTCTACTCCCAAGCCGGCCACGCGAACAACGCCATCCGCATGTGGGAGGAGCTGGCGGAAGAGTCGGACGAGCCGTTCATGCGCGAGCTGGCCCGGCACTACCTCGAGCGGCTGCGCGCCGAGCAGGCCACCGCAGAGGGGAGGCGCGACCTGTGAGCGCGGACACGTACTGGACCATCGTCGCCGGCGTGTTCGGCGCCGTGGTGGGGAGCTTCTTGAACGTGGTGATCTACCGGCTCCCGCTGGGGCGCTCGGTGGCCGCGGGGCGCTCGCAGTGCCCATCGTGCGCCGCCCAGATCGCCTGGTTCGACAACGTGCCGCTCCTGTCCTGGGTGTTCCTCGGCGGCAAGTGCCGGCGCTGCCGCTGGCGCATCCCCGCTCGCTACCCGCTGGTCGAAGCGCTCTCGTTCGCCGCCGCGGCGCTCATTGTGCACGCGAAGGGCCTCACCCTCGAGGCGGCCTGGCTCTACGCCTTCGTCGCCATCATGATCGCCATCACCTTCATCGACTGGGAGCACCAGATCATCCCCGACACGCTGTCCCTGGGTGGGGTGGCGCTGGGGTGGATCGGGGCGGTGGTCTGCCTGGACGTTAGCCTGGTGGGCTCGCTGGTGGGATCGATCGCCGGCGCCGCGCTGGTGCTGGCCATCGCGGCGCTCTACAAGGCGCTGCGCAGGGTGGACGGCATGGGCGGTGGGGACGTCAAGCTCATGGCCATGATCGGCGCCTTCCTGGGCTGGAAGATGATCTTCCCCGTGCTCTTCGTCGCCGCTCTCTTCGGCAGCCTCTACGGCATCTTCCTCATGCGCGCGCGCGCGGGGACGGGCAAGACGGCGGTGGCTTTCGGCTCCTTCCTCGCGCCGGCGGCCTGCCTGATGCTCTTCGCCGGCGACCGCCTGATCGCGCTCTATCTCGGCGTCGCTCGCTAATCCTCTCGGCCAATCAGTCGAGGGCGGCCGGCCGCCTTCGATAGGTGACCTCCCAACGCACCGTTGCCGCCTCCTCCCGCCCGTCTATCTGCACGTGGGGGTAGATGAGATAGTTCACCCGGGGCGCGTCGTCTTCGTCCCCGAGCCGAATGTCGCGTCCGATGGTGAAGGCGACGCGGTCGGGGTCCAGCCGCCCGAAGTAATAGTCGGCCAGGGCCGGATTCTTGATCGCTTCGGAGGCGTCCACCGGCACCCACCCGGAGCCGGCCAGGTACAGATCCGCCCAACAATGGTAGCCCGCGATGGTTCCCTCGGAAGCGCCTGTGGGAACGGAAAACCCCATGACGAAACGGGCCGGGATGCCCGCGCTCCGCGCCATGCCGATCAACAGCGAGTGGATGTCGGTGCAGTTGCCGCGGCGCTCATCGCAGGCGAAAAGCGCATCCCCCCGGCCCCAGCCCGTACCGGACTTGTCATAGCGCATCGTGCGCAGGACGTACGCATAGATCGCTTCGGCGCACGCACGATCGTCGGAGAGTCCCTCCGTCACCGACCGGGTCAAGTCGGCGATCGTACCGGTGACCGGTACCAGGGAATCGGGCGCGAGGAAGCGCGCGAGCCGCGCCTCGAGCACGAGGCTGGTGTCCGCCGGAAGAATGGGCAGGCCCGGTTCGCGCCGCACGACAACAGTCATGGTGATCGCCATGCTGTTCGGCACGTCGCGCTCCGCCTCGAACTGGAGCAACCGGTTGCCGTATTCGGGATCGATCACACGGCGGTGCGCCAGCGGCGCATCGACCTCGATGCTGGAGACCGTCTGGCGCTGGTCATCCCGCGGGAGCGGAAGCCATACACGGAACGAGTGTGCCCCGGCCGGGATGTCCGTGACGGTCGCGCGATAGGTGATCTCCCATTCGCGCGCGCCCGAATCCGGGCGCGGCGTCTCGGCCGCCGCCACCGCGGCGAGGATGGCCATCGCTACGACGGTCCGCCTGGCCGAGCGCGTCACTTCGCGGCGACCTTCTTCCAGACACCCTTCTCTTCGGCCCAGCCGTAGCGGGGCTTTCCCTCGACCTTGTGAATGGACACGTCGCTCGCTCCGAGGTCGCCGGCGTCGCCCTTCATGAAGATGTCGAGGTCGTAGAGGCGGCCGTCGGGCGCCTTGAAGTCCGCGCAGGCGAAATAGACCCCGTCGCCCAGGGTGGCCAGCTTGTCCTCGTGCACCTTGTGCAGCGTCAAGCGCAGCGTGGACTCGGCCACGGGGTCATAAACCAGGAAATACCCGCCCTTGAGTTTGGAATCGGTCTCGACATAGTTCGCGATCGCCTTGGAGAGCATCTCGATCGTGACCGTTTCCGTCGCCTTCTTATCCGAAGGGTGCTCCTGCGGGTGCTCCTGCGCGCGCGGCGCCGCGACGCACAGGGCGAGGGCCATCACGGCCGTGATAGCAGCATGGCAGAGTCTCATCGCGCGACCTCCTGTGTGGGTGGAGAGTCCCCGGACTCCCGGGCGTGTAGCGTTGCCGGCTCCGAGTCTAGTCTCCACGCACGGACCCCGTCAATCCGCTCGACAGGCGGGTCGCTCGACGTGGCGTCCGCAGCGGGCGAAAAACATCTCCGTCCGCCCGCGAGGATCCGACACGGAGGGGGACCCACACGTCCCAGGCCCTATCTGCACGCGCCCCATGCGTTTTGCAAAATCGGGGGTGGGGCGGGAGCGGGCGGGTCCCGGGGTAATAGGGTAACTGAAAGGGGTACAACCGGTTAACATCGGAATCGACGCGCCGTTGCGTGGCATGCTTGTTGCGTTGGCGGGACCGGCTAGGCGTATTCACACGCTCTGACACGCACCAAACGATCGCTTGGGGGGCCGGCGCACGGCCGCCGCGCGACCGAGGCCCATAGCCTTTCAAGGCGGGTGGAACATGAAGCTGTTTTCGAAGAAGAGCAAATCGTCCATCGGGTTGGACATCGGCTCGAGCCTGATCAAGGTCGTCGAGATCGATCATTCCAAGGGCGAGCCCATGCTGACCAACTACGGAGTGATCAAGTTGCCGCCCGAGGCCATCGTCGAGGGCGAGCTCATGGACCAGAGCCTGGTCGTCGACGGCATCCGCGAGTGCGTGGCCAAGGCGGGCATCGAGGGCAAGCGCGTGGTCACCGCGGTGAGCGGGCGAGCCGTGATTGTCAAGAAGGTCGTGATGGACAAGATGAATCCGGACGACGCCCGCGAGGCGATCTTCTGGGAGGCCGAGCAGCACGTCCCCTTCGACATCGACGACGTGTGCCTCGACTTCCAGGTGCTCAAGGAGGACGTCGGCGCCAACCAGATGGAGATCCTCCTGGTGGCGGCCAAGAAAGAGATGGTCAATGCCCATGCCGCCCTCATTCGCGAGGCGGGGCTGATCCCGGTGATCATCGACGTCGACTCCTTCGCCGTCCAGAACGCCATCGAGGCGACCGGTGACGCCAGCGACGACCACCGCGTCGTCGGACTCGTGAACATCGGCTCCGACGTCACCAACATCAACATCATCCAGAATCGCATACCGTACTTCACCCGCGACCTGAGCGTGGGCAGCAACGTGTTCGTCGAGGCCGTTCAGCGCGAGTTGGGCGTGGACTTCGAAGAGGCCGACGCGCTGCTCTCGGGCAACAGGAGCTTCGACGACGAGCAGCGAGCGAATGAGATCATCGCTGAGGCCGCGGGCGAGATCTCGATGGGAATCGAGCGGTCGGTGTCGTTCCTCAAGACGGCAGGCGACGCGGACCGGATCGACCAGGTGATCCTGTCCGGCGGCGGCGCGCGCATTCCGGGCCTGCGGGACATCCTCGCGCGCAAGCACGACATGGAGTTCAAGATCGGCAACCCGGTCGCCGGCATCGATCGCGTGGAGAACGTGTTCGAGAACGCCGGCGACGACGTGGAGAAGGTCGGGCCGTTGCTCACCGTCGCCATGGGTCTGGCGCTGAGAAGGGAGGCGGAATAGATGATCAGGATCAACCTGATTCCGTCCGATGACCGCAAGAAGCGGCGCAAGATCGCGTTGCCGTCTATCTCCGGCGGTGCGGTCCTGTGGACCGGCGTCGTGCTGGGCGTCTATGGAGCCGGCGTGTTCGCCGTGTCAGCGCTGCAGGTTCGCACCTTGCAGGAGTACGAGCAGAAGATCGAGGAGGCCAAAGAAGAGTCCTCCCGCCTCGCTCCCCAGCTGGCCAAGATCCGCAAGCTCACCAAGGAGCGAGAGGAAGTCAACAAGCGCCTGAGCATCATCGCCCAGCTGGACCGCGATCGCTACCTCAGGGTGCAGGCCCTGGACGAGATCGCCGTGCAGCTGCCGCGCAACTGCTGGCTCACGAAAGTGGTCGAGCAGGGCGGCTCGAGGATCACGCTCGAAGGCATAACGTTCTCGAATCTCACTATCGCCGATTTGATGGCCAACATGGAGTCCTCGGAGCGGTACACCGAGGTGTCGTTGAAGGTGGCCGAGGAGGGCCTGATCGAGGGCCACAAGGTCGTGAAGTTCGCGCTCAACACCAAACTCGTCAATTGATGGTCGCCGTGGACAGGTTTAGCACCGTCGAGAGGCAGTCATGAATCTCAAGGATCCGAAAGTACAGAAGATCATGCTGGGTGTCATGTCCATCGTGATCTTGAGCTATGTCTACTTCGGGACCTCTTTCTTCCCGATCAACTACCCGGTGCGCCGCGCCAAGATCAAGTCTCTGGAGAAGGAGTACGACAAACTCTCCGCGGAGCTGGAGAAGGCGCGCAAGATGGTGGGCAACCTGGCCCGCCTAGAGGCCGAGTACGAACGGCTGCACGATCAGTGGCTCTCCGCGCAGGAGCTGCTGCCCGAGGAGAAGGAGATGCCGGACCTGCTGCGCCAGGTGACCACATCCGGGCTCAAGTCGGGCGTCGAGTTCGCCCTCTTCGAGCCGGGGGCCCCGGTGCCGCGCGACTTCTACACCGAGCATCCGGTGAAAATCGAAGTCCGGGGCGGCTACCACCAGCTGGGGATCTTTATGAGCCGCCTGGCCAATATGACGCGCATCGTCAACGTGTCCAAGCTGGAGCTGACGGCGCCCGAAAAGAAGAAGGGCGGCGGCAAGGAAGGCGGCCACTCGCGCGAGATCAAGAACATCAGCACGGTCCAGGCGGAGTTCACGCTCAGTGCCTACACGCTGTTGGGAGGAGTCGACAATGAGAACGTGGAACCGGAAACCGCGTCGGTCGAGTAGCGGCGCCCTGGCGGCCGTCGCGCTGACCCTGGCGCTGTCCGTCGTGGCGATGCCGGCGGCCGCCCCGGCCGCGGAAGCGCCGGACACGACGGCTTCGGCGCCGCCGGCGCCCAAGAAGACCATCCTCCGGGAGAACAACTACTACTACGGCGCGTTCAACAGACGCGATCCGTTCCGCTCCCTCGTGGACGGCACGTTCGTGCGCAACACGCTCATGGAGCTGGTCGACCTCACGGCCGTCGAGCTGGTTGGTGTGGTGCGGGGCGATCTGGACCGCTTCGCGCTGCTGGAGGACGAGAAAGGGTTCACCTACATCATGAGAGTCGGCGACAAGGTCCGCAACGGGACGGTCGTCGCCATCGGAGACGACACGATGACTGCCCGGATCACCACGTTCGGGCAAACGTCGCAGTACACCCTTCATATGGTTCAGAGGCAAAAAGGAGACAAGCGATGAGAACGATGACCGTCCTGCAGCGCTTCGGCGTCGCGGCGCTGGTCGTGGCCCTGGTGGCGGGCGTGCCGCTTGCGCACGCTGACGACGTCGTCAAGGTCACCGCGCTGCGGCTCGAGAAGGGCGCGAACTCGTCCGTATACATCATCGAGCAGACGGGTGAAGCGGCGTATCAGGAGTTCCTCCTGCCCAACCCGAAACGGCTCGTCCTCGACGTGGTGGGAGCGGAGCATGGCCTGTCCCAGTACATCTTCGACGGCGACGGCCGCCTCGTAAAGGGTGTGCGCACCAGCCAGTTCACCAACGATCCCGACGAGGTGACGCGCATCGTCTTCGATCTCGCCGAGGAGACCGAGTACACGGTCTCGCGCCGCGAGACCGTCGTCGAAGTGACGTTCTTCGGCAAGGGCAAGCCGGCCGAGGTCATGGACGCCTCGCTGGCCAGCACCTGGGACGCGACGCAAGACGCCACGCCCAAGCTCGAGGGCGAGCCGAAGGCGAGCGCGCAGCTCACGCCCGCGCAGCCCACGGCGACCCAGCCGGCACCGGCGCAGCCCGCGCCCGCGCAGCCCGCGCCCGCGCAGCCCGCGAGCCCCGAGCCGCAGGCCGAGACGAGCTGGGCCGACGAGATGTCCCGCGCGCAGGCCGACGTGGCCGAGGAGGAGAAACGCGCCACCGCCGCCAACCCGTGGGCCGTGGCCGCGCAGGGTCCGGTGCGCGCGCGCTCCTACCCGGCCGAGCTCACCGCCTACACGAATACGGGCGGCACCCGCCTGGGCGACGACCGCATCTCCATGGACGTGCAAGGCGCGGACATGAAGACGGTACTGCGCTCCGTCGCCGAGTTCTCCGGCGCCAACATCATCGCCGGCCCCGACGTCGAGGGTCCCGTGACCATCCACCTGATGGACGTGCCCTGGCGCGAGGCGCTCGACATCATCCTCAAG
>JAOTVO010000399.1 GCA_029863355.1 Candidatus Krumholzibacteriia bacterium | reverse complement strand
GTGCACGCGCGCGCCGCGCACCTCGTCGCGGATGCGCGCCGCGGCGGCATCGACGCGGTCGCAGTCGCGCGAGCACACGGCGACGGCCGCGCCCTCGCGCGCCAGCTCCAGCGCGCAGGCGAAGCCGAGCCCCTGGCTCGCCGCCGCCACCGCGGCGGCGCGGCCTTCTATTCCGAGGTCCATGGTGGCGTCTCCTTCCTGGCTATTCCGGGTCGCGGTGGGCGGCCCATGGTACCGCATCCCGGCGTGGCCCGCCACCTGGACAAGACACCGGTGGCCGTGGTATACTGCCTTTTTGTCGGCGGCCCCACTCCCCCCCGGGGCCGCGCCGGCCAGAGGTTACTGAAGACTTGGACACTAGAGCAGGAGCGACTTCATGAGCGTCATGCGAGACATGAGG
This sequence comes from Candidatus Krumholzibacteriia bacterium, assembly GCA_029863355.1. The sequence goes on along the minus strand of JAOTVO010000399.1, from coordinate 1,920 downwards.
GGTCGGTTGAGCATCTTCGGCGAGCTGTGGGCTTTCATGCGCGTGCGCAAGAAGTGGTGGCTCGGACCCATCATGATCTTCCTCGTGCTGCTCGGTGTGCTGATCGTTTTCACGGAAGGCTCGGCGCTGGCGCCGTTCATCTACGCGCTGTTCTAGTCCGCACCGGCAGCCGCAGCAGTACGATCGGGCGATGCGCAAGCATCGCCCGATCGCTTTTCATTCCTCGGAGAACGGGCGTTGTGCAACGACGCCCGGCGGCGTAGAATACGTTACGCGCCGCCTGCCGCTGAGCGCTCCGTACCATGAAGACCGTCTATCTGGATAACAACGCCACCACGGCCCTTGTCCCCGAGGCCTTCGAAGCGATGCGCCCCTTCCACACGGAGGCCTACGGCAACCCCTCCAGCGGCCACCGCCAGGGTGCGCGTCCGGCGGCGGCGCTGCGCCAGGCGCGGCGCACGGTGGCGCGGTTTCTGGGCTGCGAGGACGGCGAGGTCGTCTTCACGGGGAGCGGGACGGAGGCGGACAACCTTGCCATCTACGGCGTGGTGGAGGGCGAGCCGCGCAAGCGGCATTTCGTGACCACGGCGGTCGAGCACCCCGCGGTCCTGAAGCCGCTCGAGCGGCTGGCGGCCATGGGGCACGAGGTCACCGTGCTGGGCGTCGATCGCGACGGAGCACTCGACCTCGACGAACTGCGCGCGGCCATCCGCGACGACACCGCGCTCGTCACTGTCATGATGGCAAACAACGAGACGGGTGTGCTGTTTCCCATTGCGGAGGTCGCGGCGATCGTGCGCGAGCGCGGCGTCCCCTTCCACACCGACGCCGTGCAGGCCATCGGCAAGGTGCCCTTCGACATGTCGGAGATTGGCGCCGACATGAGCGCGCTCTCCGCGCACAAGTTCCACGGGCCCAAGGGGGTGGGTGCCTTGGTGCTGCGCGGACGCGCGCCCTTCCGCCCGCTCTTGCTCGGGGGGAGCCAGGAGCGCGGCCACCGTCCGGGGACGGAGAACGTCGCCGGTATCGCCGCGCTCGCCGCCGCGTGTGCGTACGCCAAGACGCATCTCGACGGCTACGGCACGCGGGTGCGCGCGCTGCGCGACCGTTTCGAGCAGGCAATCCTCTCCGCGGTTCCGGACACCTACGCGCACGGCGCCGCGCGCGACCGCCTGCCCAACACATCCAACATCTGTTTCCGCGGCGTGGACGCGCAGGCCATGCTCCTGCTCCTCGATGAAGTCGGCATCTGCGCGACGGCGGGATCGGCGTGCAAGTCGGGGGCGGGAATGCCGTCGCCCGTGTTGGCCGCGATGGGAGTGCCCCGCGAGGAGGCCGCTGCTTCTCTGCGCTTCTCGCTCTCGGGGCTCACCACCAAAGACGAGATCGACTATGCGCTCGGACGCATCCCGCCCATCGTCGCGCGCATGCGCGAACGCGCCTGACCCCGGAGCCTACGACCCTCGGCCGCCCAGCGCCGCGACCACCCGCGCCACCACCTCGTCGACCGGATCGACGCCGCTCACCACGAGCGTGGCCAGGCCTCGCGCCGGTAGCACGTAGCGCTCGTAGTTCGGCCACACCTTGTGCGTGAACTGGTGCAGGATCGACGCCTCGTCGCGCCCGCGCTCGCGTTTGTCGCGCGCCACCCGCCGCGTGAGGCAGACCTCGCGCGGCGCGTTCACGAAGACCGATGTAGTGAGCAGCGCGCGCACCTCCGGCCAGTAGAGCGCGAACAAGCCTTCCACCAGCACCACCTCGCCGGGGGTCACAAGCTCCCCCTGTGCCGCGCGGCTGTGCGTGGTGAAATCGTAGACCGGCCGCTCGATCGCCTCGCCGCGCGCGAGATCTCGCAGCTGTTCGATGAGCAGCTCGTGGTCGATCGCCTCGGGGACGTCCACTTCGATGTCGTGGTGGGAG
>JAOTVO010000398.1 GCA_029863355.1 Candidatus Krumholzibacteriia bacterium | reverse complement strand
ACCTCCGTATCACGGCTCAGAAAGAGAAACTCGCCCCGACCATGGGCACGCGGTCGCGCGGGTTTTCCGCGAGCCCCGAGCGCAGCTCGAAGATGGGAGCGAGCGCTTGCGCCTCGGAAGCGGGACGGGAGGCGCGGATCCCGATGTAGCCGCCGGCGACGGTGCAGAGTCCCCAGGCGAGAGCGGCGGAGGGCTCGTCGTCCGGGGTCGCCAGCAGGAGCACACCCGCGCCGCCGGCGGCGCCGAGGAAGCCCCCGAGGTTCATGAAGCGCACGCGGCGGCGCGTCAGGGGGGTGTCGTGCGCGGCGAGAGCAGTGACGACGGTCAGGCCGCCGCTCCCGATGAGCGCGGCTTTGAGCACATCGTCCTCCTCGAGGCCCGCGCCGAGCGCGGTGAGGAAGCCGAGCCACCCGCCCCACCACAGGGCCGACCCGGTGAGCGCGGCGTGACCCTCGCTGAACTCGAAAGCGGCGTTCAGGCCCATGGCCAGCGTAATGCCACCGAGCCCGCCGGCGATGCCCCACGCGAGGACCTCCTCGCCGCGTTTGTCCGCTACGCCCGCCCAGCCGAGCCCGTGCAGCGTGCCCAGCCAGCCGCCGCTGGATATCAGGCTCGCGTCGGCGTCGGTGACGTCGCGGTTCTTGGTGGCCAGGTGTCCGACCAGCACCGAGAAGGCGGGGACGAAGAGCAGGCCGGCGGCGTAGGCCTCGGGCGTGTCGGCCTCGAGGGCGGCCGGCACGGCGATGCCGAGCCAGAGGCCGTAGTAGCCGGAGAAGATGAGGACGTCGGTTCGCCCGCTCTGGTCGATCAACCCCTGGGGTGAATAGAGCGTGCGCGGCGCACCCGCCAGCTCGCGGACGTCATCGCGTATGCGCTCGGCCTGGAGAGCTTCGTAGTGTTCGGGGTAGCTGCGCTCGAGCTCGTCGAGCAGGCGTGACGCCTCGTCGTAGCGGCGCTCGGTGCACTGGCGCAGCGCCATGCGGTAGAGCAGGCGGGCTTCGACCTCGCTCGATTCGCTCCCGCGCGCGTCGAGGTAGTCTTCCACCAGGCGCACGTGCACGCGCGTCCGCTCGAAGACCCCCGCGTCGATGCGGCGTTCGCCGTAGCAGTAGTAGCCGTCACACTCGTACGCATATTCGACGCGGTAGCGCGAATCCGAGACCCGGTAGATGCGCGCCCACGTGAAGCGCTCGATGTCGGGAAAGAGGCCGTAGCGGTCGCGCTCGACACGGTCGATCTCTTCGCCGAGACGCTCGCTCAGCACCACGGGCTCGTTGGCGTTCGTGCTGGATTCCGTAGGGGGGGCCGCGGAGGACACCGCGCGAGCCGGACCCGACGAGAGCGCGCACGCCACGCCGAGCGCGATCGCCAAGACGGCACGCATAGGAGAAGGCTAACACATTGCCGCGACCCCACACCACCCCCGCGTCTGCGCCCCGCTTTGCTATACTCCGCCCATGCACTTTCGAATCGCCGCCGGCGCAATGGTCGTGGTCCTCGCTGGGGTGGTGGTGTGGATGGCGCCGCGCGCGCGGGCGTCCTCCTCGCCGGCCCCCGGCGTTTCCGCGGACGCGCGCGGAGTAGAGTGGGTCTGCGCCGCGCACGAAGCGCGCGTGCGCGCGCTCTTCGACGCGCTTGATCTCGACCGGCCCGAGCTGGCGAGCGCGCACGATGCGATCGCGGCGGGTGACCTGCCGGCCGCGTGCCGGGCACTGCTCGCTCGTTACCGCGCCGGCCCCTCCGGATCGTGGCTGCGACGCAACCTTCCCGCGCCGTCCACGCGCACCGATCGTCGCGCCGAGAAGGTCCTCGGCGACACCGTCATGGTGGACTGGGTGGAGGCGAGGGTCCCGCGCAGCGCCGACGGAGGTTTCGACTGGGACGACCCCGGCCCGCACGGCGACCGGGAGTGGGCATGGGGGATCAATCGCCACACGCACCTGCGCTGGCTCTGCGACGCCTTTCTGCGCACGGGCAACGTCCGCTACGTGGAGCGGCTGGACGAAGACCTGCGCGAATGGATCGTGTCGAGCCCGTATCCGGGGCGCAAGAGCGCCACGGCGCGATGGCGCGGGCCCGAAGCGAGTGGACGCGTTCGCGAATGGGATGACATCTTCTACGCGCTGCAGCCGGTCGACGCGTTCTCGCCTTCCACGCGCATTCTCATGCTGGCCAGCCTCGTCGATCACGCCGACTATCTCCGCCGCTTTCACGCCCACGGCAACAACTGGGCCGTCGGCGAGATGCAGGGGCTCGCCCTGATGGCGGCGGCATGGCCCGAGTTTCGCGACGCGCGAGAATGGATTGCCTATGCATCGGAAG
>JAOTVO010000074.1 GCA_029863355.1 Candidatus Krumholzibacteriia bacterium | reverse complement strand
GAGGAGCAGATCCGGCCACTGCACGAGGACGGGCAGCGTCTTGATAAAGTAGACATCGCCCGGCAAGTCGATCTTCACCCGGTCCAGGGTCAGGCACGCGACGAGGCCCGTACCCAGTCCCCCCAGCGTCCCCGCCACGCCGATCGCCGTCCCTTCCAGCATGAAGATGGACATGACCCCGCGCCCGGAAGCGCCCATGGACCGGAGGATGCCGATCTCGCGACGCTTCTCCATGATCACCATGGTCAGCATGCCCACCAGGTTGAACCCCGCCACCAGAATGATAAGGGTGAGCATGAGAAACATGAGGATCTTCTCGATCTTCATGTAGCTGAACAGATTCTGGTTCATATGGATCCAGTTGTTCGTCCCGTAGTCGGAGAGCGAAAGCTCGCTCTGGAGACGACCATCCACCTGGCGCGCAGCGTACATGTCCTGGAGCTTGACGCCCACCCCCCGGAGTCCCGTCTCGAAGTCGAAGAAACGATCCGCGTCCGCCAGGTCCATATAGACGAAGCGGGAGTCGAACTCGTACATGCCGCTGTTGAAGAAGCCGATGACGCGGCACGCCTGGGTGCGCGGCTCGACTTTCCCTCCCGTCACCGTTCCCGGCGCCGTGATCAGATCGACGCGCTCGCCCAGACCGACGCGCAGCTCCACGGCCAAGTCGAGCCCCAGGACGATGCCGACGGTCGGTTCCTCGTCCTCGAAGAAGCTGGTGTCGAAGGATTCGATGGGCGGGGCGATGCTGTCGATCACGGAAGAAACGGTCTGCTCCAGCTCCAGATCGATACCTTTGACGATCACGCCGCGGATCTTCGTGCGCCGTCCCGGAATGAACTCGTAGGTGGCCAGCGCCTCCGAGCGAACGAACGGCGCCACGCCCACGATCTCGGGGTCGCCCGCCAGCCGAGTCATCAGCGTGTCGATGTGCGCCCACGAGCCCGGATGCCGCGCGAACACGAGCACGTTCGTGTTGAACCCGACGATGCGCTGGCGCAGTTCCGTCTCGAACCCGTTGATCACGGAGAGCACGATCACCAACGTCATCACGCCCACGAAGACGCCGCCTATGGCGATCGAGGTGATGCGAGAGACGAGGGCGGAACGCTTCTTGGTCTGGAGGTGACGCTGAGCAATGAACAGCGGGTAGCTCATGGACCGCGGCCTTCCTCCGGCCGCATCTGCGGGAAGAACACGACGTCTCGAATGGACTGGCTGTCCGTGAGCACCATCGTGAGTCGGTCGACCCCGATCCCCAGCCCCGCCGCCGGCGGCATGCCGTACTCGAGCGCGCGGATGAAGTCCTCGTCGAGCACGTGCGCCTCTTCGTCTCCGCGTTCCCGCAGCGCCGCCTGTTGCTGGAACCGCCTGCGCTGCTCCACCGGGTCGTTGAGCTCCGAGAAGGCGTTGCCCACTTCGAACCCGCCTACGAAGGGCTCGAAGCGCTCCACCAGCCCCTCTTCGCTGCGGTGGTCCTTGGCCAGGGGCGAGAGCGCCTTCGGGTAGTCGTAGATGAACGTGGGCTCGATCAGCTCCGGCTCCACGCGCGCGCTGAAGATCTCGTCGAGCGCCCGGGAATTGGGCGTGTCCTTCTCGAGCTCCACGCCCAGCCGCTGCGCTTGCGCGAGCACCTCCCCCTCCGGCAGCCCCCGGAAGTCCACTCCGGTGCGCGCGTGTATCGCGCCGAAGAATGTCTCCCGCCGCCACGCGCGCCCGAAGTCTATCTTGTGGCCGCCGTACTCCACTGCGTCGCTCCCGCACACCTCGCGCGCGATCTCCCGCATCATTTCCTCGACCAGGTCCATGAAGTCCGTGTAGTCGAGGTAGGCCGCGTAGCACTCCATCATCGTGAACTCGGGGTTGTGCGAGCGATCGATGCCCTCGTTGCGGAAGTCGCGCGAAAACTCGAACACGCGGTCGAAGCCGCCGACCAGGAGGCGCTTCAGGTAGAGTTCGTTGGCGATGCGGAGATAGAGCGTGAGGTCCAGCGCGTTGTGGTGCGTGGTGAACGGGCGCGCCGCCGCTCCTCCATAGAGCGGTTGCAGCACGGGGGTCTCCACCTCGAGGAAGGCGCGCGCGAGCAGAAACTGCCGCATCGTCTCCACCACCGCGCTGCGCTTGACGAAGACCTCGCGCACCTCCGGATTCATGATCAGGTCGACGTAGCGTTGCCGGTAACGGATCTCCTTGTCGGTCAGCCCGTGCCACTTCTCGGGGAGCGGACGCAACGCCTTGCTCAGAACCTCGAAGCGCTCCACGTGCACGGTGAGCTCGTTGGTTCGCGTGCGGAACACGGGGCCGACCACGCCCAGGATGTCCCCCACTTCCACCAGAGCGAAGGCGGCGAAAGCGTCCTCGCCCAGGTCGTCGCGGCGCGCGTAGAACTGCAGGCGGCCGCTGCTATCCTCCAGGTGGCCGAACGCCGTCTTGCCGTGCCCGCGCAGCGCCACGACCCGACCCGCCAGCGAGACCGGCGTGCGCGCGGCGGAGAGCGCCGCCTCCTCTTCGTGCACCGCCCGGGCCAGGTGCGTGCGCTCGAACCGGTACGGGTAGGGGTTGCGCCCGGATGCCCGCAGCGCGGCCGCCTTCTCCAGCCTGACCTGGCGCAGCTTCTCCAGTCCGGAGAGCGTCTCGTGCTCCTGACCGTCCGCCATCTGGCTAGCTCCCCTTCACAAACTTGTGCAAGTACGCGTCGACGAACCTGTCGATATCCCCGTCGAGGACGGCGTAGACGTCGCCCACCTGCTCGTCGGTGCGATGGTCCTTGACCATGGTGTAGGGGTGGAGGACGTAGGATCGAATCTGGCTGCCCCAGGCAATCTCCCGCTGTCCTTCCATCATCTTCTCCATCTTCGCGCGCTCCTCCTCGAGCTTGAGCGCGTAGAGGCGCGCGCGTAGAATCTTCATCGCGTTGTCCCGGTTGCGATGCTGGGAGCGCTCGTTCTGGCACTGCACGACGATCCCCGTCGGCACGTGTCGGATGCGCACGGCGCTGTCCGTCTTGTTGACGTGCTGCCCTCCCGCGCCGCTGGCGCGAAACGTGTCCACCTCGAGGTCATCCGGCCGGATCTCCACCTCTACATCGTTCTCGATCTCGGGGTACACGAAGACGGAGGCAAAGGAGGTGTGGCGGCGACTCTGCGCGTCGTAGGGAGAGATGCGCACCAGCCGGTGCACCCCGCTCTCCGACTTCAAGAGTCCGTGGGCGAAGTCTCCCCTTACTTCCAGCGACGCGCTCTTGATGCCCGCCTCCTCGCCCGGCATCGTTTCCAGCTCGTGCACGGAGAATCCCCGGCGCTCGCAGTAGCGCGTGTACATGCGCAGCAGCATCTCGGCCCAGTCCATCGACTCCGTCCCGCCCGCGCCCGGGTGGATGGAGAGAATCGCGTTGCGCTCGTCGTCGGGATCCGCGAAGAGCGTGCGCACCTCTTGCGCCTCCAGTTCGGCCCCCACGGCGCGCAGTTCGCCCTCCACGTCGTCCAGGATGGACGTGTCCCCCTCCTCGCGGGCCAGCTGGAGGATCGCCTCGCCGTCGCCCAGCCGGCGATCGAACGACTCCACGGGGTCGAGCTTGGACTTGAGCCCGCGCATCTCGCGCAGGATCTCCTCGGCGCGCTTCTTGTCGTTCCAGAGGCCCGCGTCGCTCATGGACGCGGTGAGCTCGGTCATGCGGGATGCGAGCGCGGGGGCGTCAAAGATACTCCTTGAGCTTGGCGACGCGCTTCTTGAGCTCCGAAAGAAGTTCGGTAAGCTGATCGATGTCCTTCACGGGCGTCTCCTCGGGGGCTAAGGAGCGCCGCCGAGCCGGGCCGCCACGACGCGGTCGACCTCGGCGAGCACTTCCTCCATCCGCCGCCCAGTATCGACGACGGCGTCCGCCTTGTAAAAGGATTTCTCTACGTGCGCCTGGCTGTCCAAGCGCAAACGCACCTCTTCCTCGCTCCATCCGCCCTTGGCCATGATCCGCCGCACGCGCTCGGGGCGCGGGCAGCGCAGGGCGATGGTCAGGTCCCAGGCGATGCGCGTTTCCACCTCCAGGAGGAGGGCTGCATCGACCACGGCCAGCGGTTCACCGGCCGCCGCCGCCGCGCCCACGGCCGCGGCGCAGCCGCGGAGGATGGCGGGGTGGACGATGGCGCCCAGGCGACGCAGCGCTTCCGGGTCCGAGAAGACACGCCGCCCTAGGGCGCGCCGGTCCACCGCACCCCCGGCGCCGACGATTTCGCCGCCGAAGGCGGCGCGCACCATCGCGATCACGTCGGCGTCGCGCGCGAGCAGATCGTGGCCGATACGGTCGGCGTCGATGTGCACGCCGCCCAGGCGCACCAGGTGCGCGGCGATCGTCGACTTGCCCGTCCCCGAGCCGCCGGCCAGACCGATGATGGTCGTGCGTCCCTGCATCGCCTCAGTGCGCCTCGTACCAGTTGGGTCCCGCGCCCATGTCCACCTTGAGCGGCACGTCGAGCGCGATCGCTTCCTCCATGCACGTTCGCACCAACGCCTTCGTCTCCTCGAGCTCCGCCGGCGGCACTTCGAACAAAAGCTCGTCGTGCACCTGCAGGATCATGCGCGCGCCCAGGGCTCGCTCGCGCAGCCGGCGGTCGATGGCCAGCATGGCCAGCTTGATGATATCGGCCGCCGTTCCCTGCACAGGCGTGTTCACCGCCACGCGCTCGCTGAACGCGCGCGAGCGCGCGTTGGCGCTGTCGATGTCCGGCAAACGGCGCGCGCGCCCCAGCAGGGTTTCGATGGACTTGTCCTGCCGCGCGCGCGCGATGGTGTCGTCGATGAAGCGCTTCACGCCCGGGTAGGAGCGGAAATACTCCGCTATGAAGCGCCGGGCCTCATCCACGTCGATGTCGAGCGCCTGCGCCAGTCCGCGCGCGCCCATCCCGTAGATGATGCCGAAGTTCACCGTCTTGGCGCGCGAGCGCATGTCCCCGGAGATTGCCTCGGGGGCCACCCCGAGGATACGCGCCGCCGTGCGCCGGTGCACGTCGGCGTCGTCGCGGAAAGCCTGAATGAGCTCGCGGTCGCCGGAGAGGTGCGCCAGTATCCTCAGCTCGATTTGTGAGTAGTCGGCGTCGAGCAAGGTCCAGCTCTCGCCGCCCGCCGCGAAGGCCTTGCGGATCTCGCGCCCCTCGGCCGTGCGGATGGGGATGTTCTGCAGGTTGGGGTCCGAGGACGACAGGCGCCCCGTCGTGGTCACGGCCTGGTTGTACGACGTGTGGACGCGACCGGTCGCGGGGTGCACCAGCCGTGGCAACGCGTCGACATAGGTGCTCTTGAGCTTGACGAGTTGCCGGTACTCCAGGAGCAGCGGGATCACCGGGTGGGTTCCGGCCAGACCGGAGAGGACGTCCACGTCGGTCGAGTAGCCGGTCTTCGTGCGGCGCGCGGGCGAGAGGCCCAGGCGGTCGAAGAGGATCTCGCGGAGCTTCGGCGTCGAGTTCACGTTAAAGCGCTCGCCGACGGCGTCGTAGATGCGCTCCTCCAGCGCGGCCACGCGCGCGCCGTACGCCCGCGACAGCGCTTCGAGGAACGCCACGTCCACGTGCACGCCCGTCATCTCCATGCGGGCGAGGAGCCCGCGCAGCGGCATCTCGACCGCCTCGAACAGCTCGCGCACCCGCGACGCGGCCAGGAGCGGGGCCAATGCGTGCCGGACCCGCAGCGTGTAATCCGCGTCCTCGGCGGCGTACGTCGCCACCCTCTCCAGCGGCACGGTGCGAATGTCCTTCGCTCCCGAGCGCTTTGGAAACATCGACTCGAAGGGGATCATCCGGTGAGCGCAGAAATCCAGGGCCAGGGCGTCGAGACCGTGGCTGCGCCGCGCCGGGTCGAGGCAGTAGGACGCGATCATGGTGTCGAAGGCGATGCCGCCGAGCGGCATGCCCGCGCGCTCGAGCACGATCTCGTCGAACTTGATGTTCTGCCCCACCTTCACCGGCCGCTCCGCGGCCAGGACCGGCGCCAGGTACCGCCGGACGGTGTCCAGCCCCAGACCGGGCGCGCGCGGCGCGGCGAAGAGCCCGGGCTCGCCGCTCTCGACGTCGCTGGCCACGGGCACGTACCAGGCCCACCCCGGCTCCGCGCACAGGGACACGCCGGCGAGCACGGCCCGCATCGGGTCGAGCCCGGATGTCTCGACGTCGACGGCGATCTCGGGCGCGCGGGAGAGCTCTTCGCACAGACGCGCCAGCTCGGTCTCCGACACGACGGCACGGTAGCTCGGTTCGTCCCCCGCGCGCGGCCGCTCCGGGGCGGGCGCGGCGGCCGGGGACGGCACCGCCGCGTGCGCCTCCACGCCCCGCGGCTCGGCGAACACCTGCCGGCGCATGCGGTGGAACTCCAGCTCGCTCAGCAAGGCGGCGAACTCGTCCGTGCGGAAATCCTGCGCCGCCAACGCCTCGAGCTCCACCGCCACGGGCACGTCGTCGCGCAGCTCGACGAGCCGGCGCGAGAGACGAGCCGCCTCGCGGCCCTCCTCCAGCTTGCGCCGCACCGACGCGCTGCCGACGGCGTCGAGCGCAGCGTAGATCCCGTCGAGCGAGCCGTGCTCGTCGAGCAACGCGCGCGCCGTCTTCTGGCCGATTCCGTGCACGCCGGGCACGTTGTCCGAACTGTCGCCGACGAGCGCGAGGAAATCGGGGATCTGTCCCGGCTCCAGCCCGGTCAGTCGCTTCAGTCCCGCTTCGTCGAGCTCGGCTTCGAGCACGCCCCCGCGCCCGGGGCGGATGACGCGCACGCGCGCGTCGATGAGCTGGAAGAGGTCCTTGTCGCCGGATACGATGCCGATGGGCACGCGTTCGCGCCAGCGACGAGTCAACGTGGCGATGATGTCGTCCGCCTCGAACCCCGGTGACAGCAGGTGAGGAATGCGCATCGCGTCGAGCACGGCGAAGATCACGGGGAGCTGGTACTTGAGCGTGTCCGGCATCTCCTCGCGATTCGCCTTGTACGCCTCGTAGATGTCGTGGCGAAAAGTCTTCTCCACCGCGTCGAAGGCGACGGCGACGAAGGAGGGGCGGAAGCGCTCGAGGAGCGCGAGCATGGTATTGGTGAACCCGTAGACCGCGCTCGTCTCCTCCCCTTTCGAGCTCACCAGCGGCCGCCCGGCAAAGGCGAAATAGGAGCGGTAGGCCAGGGCGTGTCCGTCGACCAGGTAGAGAGCCATCCTCAACCGTCCGCGTACAGTCCGCGCGAGCGGATGATCTCCTCGACGGCCGGCGCCACCAGTCCCGCCAGAGACGCGCCGGCTCGCGCTCGCGCGCGGATATCCGTGGAAGAAATTGGCACCAACGGCGACTCGAAGACCACCACCGACGCCGGACCCGGCACGGCCAGCGCCGTGTCCACACCCTCCCGGGGAAAGACGGCCAGCGTGCAGGACGCCAGCACGCCTTCGGGGTCGCGCCAGCTGCCTAGGTCGCGCAGGCTGTCGGCACCCACGATGAAGTAGATGTCGTCGCGCGGATGCGCAGCGCGGAAAGCGCGCAGGAGGTCCACCGTGTACGACGGACCCTCGCGGCCCTCCTCCAGCGGCGCCACCACCACGCCCTCCAAACCCTCGACCGCGGCCTCGAGCATCTCCAGCCGCAGCGCGTATGGAGTCAATCGCGACGGCTCCTTGTGCGGAGGGAGCGGGGCCGGCACCAGGAGGACGCGCGCCAGACCGAGCGTCTCGCGCGCGCTCACCGCCATGGTCGTGTGCGCCGCGTGCGGCGGGTCGAAGCTGCCGCCCAGGATGCCGATCCTCTGCGCCGCGCTCATCGTTCGCGGGCCTCCTTGAGCTTCTCCTCGGCGTAGGCTTTCACGCGCAGGTCTTCGGGCCAGGCCATGACCCGGGAAAACAGCTGCACCGCCTCGTCCACTTCGCCGAAGGCGAAGAGGATGGTGCCCTTGAGGTAGAGCGCCTCGACGTAGAACTCGTTGTCCGGGTAGCTGTCGATGATCTTGTCGCAGTAGATCAGCGTCGCCTGGAACCTGCCCCGCTTGTAGTACCAGCGCAGGGCGATCATCGCCTTCTCCGCCAGGCGCCGGTGGACCCGGCGCACGTAGTCCTGCGCCTCGGGGACGAGCGGGTGCTCGGGGAAAGTCTGGATGAACTGCTCGAACTTGGCCAGCGCGTCGTACGACTTCTGCTGGTCGCGCACCGCCTTGGGCGCCTGCTCCCAGAAGCACACGCCGATCCGGTAAAGCGCCTCGGGCGCGTGGCTGCTGTAGCCGTAGTTGGCGAGCAGGATCTGGTACTCGACGGAGGCCAACTCGTATTCGCCGTCCCGGAAGTAGCTCTCGGCCAGGCGGAACTGCGCCGCGTCGCTGCGGTCGTCACCGGGGTAGCGCTCGAGGAAGGCTCTGTAGAGCTCCGAGGCCTGGAAGTAGCTCTCGCGGTCAAAGAGCGCGTCCGCTTTCGCCATGACCGCCGCCGGCGTGTCGGGAATCGAGGGCAGGCTCCCCGCGCACCCGGTGAGCCACGCGGCGGCGAGTGCCGCGGCCAGCGTCGCGGCGATGCGGGCAACGACACGCCCCATCACAGGAGCCCCGCCTCCCGCATGGCGGCGATCTTCTCCTTGGCGCGCTCCACGATGGGTCCCGACGCGCCGCGGTCGTCGCGGATCACCTCGCGGTACTGCTCGTACGCGCGGGTGAACTCGCCCATTGCTTCGTACGCCTCCCCCAGGAGGAAGCGCCCCTTCTGTTCCAGGCCGCGGTTGTTGGTCAACGCGAGCATCTCCTCCACCAGGGCGGGCACGGCGTCGTAGCTGCCCACCACGAACTGCTGCTCCGCCTCGTCGTAGGTGAGTTCGGCCAGTCGCCAGCTCGCGTCCGCGCGCAGCCGGCCCCGCGGGTGTCGGGCCAGGAGTGCCGTCAGCGTCTCCCGCGCGTTGGCGCGCTGCCCCAGCTCCGCGTACGCGGCGGCCAGGTCGAGCGACGCCTCTTCGGCCGCCACGGTGTCGGGGTACTCGCGTACGGCCTGGCCGTAGTGGCTTGCCGCGCGCGCGTAGTCCTTGTCTTCGAAGTACGCTCGGGCCACGAGGTAGCGCTGCGAGCCCAGGGTCAGGCCGGGGTGAATCTCCACCGCCTCTCGCAGGCGCCGCGCGCCGCGCGAGCGATTGCCCGCATCCACGTCGGCGCGCCCGGTCGCGAGGAGGAGTTGCGCCGCCGCGCTCGCCCAATCCTCGTCCCCCCGAGCGGCTTCCTCGAGTTTACGAAAGCCCTCGAAGTCTCGCCCCAGCGCCACCAGCGCGGCCCCGTGGAGATAGTGCACCTCCGCGCTCGCCCGGTCGCGCCGGACCGCGTGGCGGCACAGCGCGACGGTCTCCTCGTACTGTCCCCGCGCGTACGCCTCGCGCATCTCCGCGAGCGCCCTCTTCTCGGCCGAACAGCCGGCCGCCAGCGCCGCCACGAAACCCAGGAGGATCAGCCGCGTAAGGATGACGTGGAGCTTGGAGTGAAGCGCGTGGCGTGCAAGGTCGATTCTGGATCGCCTAGCTGTCACTCTGATTCGAGAAAAACAGATACACCAGCCCGACGATGATGCCCGTGACGACGACGGGCTCCACGTATTTACCCCAACCTGACGACGGGACTCCGGGCCGTGTGAACTGGAAAGTGCCCTCCTCGACGCGCCCGAGCTCGTCGTACGGGAACTGGTCGCTCGCCTCGCGGGACGCCTCGCCCACCCAATTCACCGCGCCCCCGGCGCCGCTAGAGAGCGTACCGAGGATGTGCACATCCGCGCGCCGCTTCACCCGCTTGCCGCCGATGAGCTGCGCCCGGTAGACCTTGGGGTAGGACAGTGTGAACGACATCACCTGGTACTCGAACACGACTTCGCCGGCCAGGCTGTCGGCGGCAGGGCGCTCCCCGCCGGCGGCGGGCGGGTATACCGTCACACCCTTCTCCGTGAGCACGCGCGTGAAAACGCTGGTGACGAACTGGTACTCCTCGTTGGCCGCGTACGGCTTCAGCCGCACGCTGCGCCCCGCCAGCTTCGCTGCGAAGCCAGCATAGAGCTCCCCGGCCGCCGCCCGCGAGAGATTGGTCATCACGTCCAGATTCGTGCGCGCGGGTTCGTCGGCGAAAGCCCTGGGGGCTCCTGCGACCGCGAGCGCCGCGAGCGCGAGCGCGCAAGCGCGCCGGCCGCGGCCGACCGGAGAGACGCGTGAAAGCACCGGCATCAATCCTCCGTGGCAGGGGTGGTTGCTGCGGGCACGCCCTTGAGGTCGAACGTGTCCGTCTCCGTGACCATCACATCAACGAAGCTGCCGACTTCGAGCTCGTCGGCATCGATGTACACCTCGCCGTCCACCTCGAGCGCCTGCCCGTAGAAGCGGCCC
>JAOTVO010000397.1 GCA_029863355.1 Candidatus Krumholzibacteriia bacterium | reverse complement strand
TCGTAGGCGGCGCTGATTAGCGCCAGGTGGGTCAGGGCCTGCGGGAAGTTGCCCAGGTGCTCGCCCGCCGGGCCCAGCTCCTCGCCGTATAGCGCCAGGTGGCTGGCGTGCCCCAGCATCCGCTCGAAAACGAGGCGCGCCTTGTCCACGTCACCCGCCCGGGAGAGGCACTCGACATACCAAAACGTACACATGGAAAACGTACCTTCTTGTCCGTCGAGGCCGTCGTGGAAGCCGCGGTCGCTCCGGTAGCGGTAGACGAGCGAGTCCTCCACCAGGTCCTCCTCGATGGCGCGCAGGGTGGAGAGCCAGCGGGGGTCCCGGGGGCTGACGAACTTCACCAGCGGCATGATGAGCGCCGAGGCGTCGACGGCGCTGCCCCCGCGCGTCTGCACGAACGACTTGCGCCGCGAGTCCCAGAAGTGGTCGAAGACCTCGCGGTAGATCTCGTCGCGCGCCTCCAGGAGCTGCGGCAGCGGCGCGGGGAGTGAGCGCTGGCGCGCGATGCGGATGGCGCGGTCGAGCGCCACCCAGCTCATCACGCGCGAGTAGAGGAAGGGCTTCCGCCCGCCGCGCACCTCCCAGATTCCCTCGTCCTCTAGGCGCCAGTTGCGCACGACCCATTGCACGTGGCGCATCAGCCGGTCCCACAGGTCGTGGTGGATCGGCTCGCCGTACTTGTCGAAGAGGTAGACCGAGTCGATGAGCGCGCCGAAGATGTCGAGCTGGAGCTGCCGGTGGGCGTCGTTGCCGATGCGCACGGGCACCGAGCCCCGGTATCCCTCGAGGTGTGACAGCTCCGTTTCGTCGAGGTCGTGGCCGCCGTCGAGGCGGTACACGATCTGCAGCGGCTCGTCCTCGCCCAGCTCCTCGCAGCGCGCCTCGATCCACCGGAAGAAGGCCTCGGCCTCCTCGTACAGCCCGAGCCGGACGAAGGCGTAGCTGGTGAACGAAGCGTCGCGGATCCACGCGTAGCGGTAGTCCCAGTTGCGCCCGCCGGCGATCGCCTCGGGCAGGCCGAAAGTGGGCGCGGCGACGATGGAGCCGTGCTCGCGCGAGGTGAGCAGCTTGAGGGTGAGCGCCGACCGCCCCACCGTCTCCCGCCAGCGCCCCCGGTAGGTCGACCTGGTTATCCATCGGCGCCAGTAGTTGACGGTGCTCTTGAAGGCGGCGGATACGTAGTCGGGCTGCGCGCTGGGCGAATCCGGTCCGGCCGCTGCATCCTCCAGCACGAACCACGCGTTCTCGCCGGGTCGCAACGCGAACTCGGCGACGGCGGCGCCGTCGCGGATCTCCACCGGCGCGCTCGTGCGCAGGCGCAGGGCGGTGCCGTCGGGCCCCTGGGAAGCGAACACCACCGCCCCTTCCTCGCGCGCGACCGTGTGCCGAGCGCGCGCGTAGTCGAAGCGCGGCTCGCACGACATCCGGAAGCGCATCTCGCCGCGCACGCTCTTCACGCGGCGCACCAGCGCGTGCGCGCGACCGCCCTCCTCCACCGTCATGAAGTCGGATAGCTCGGCCACGCCCTCCTCCGACAGGAAGCGCGTGAGCAGCACGTTCGTGTTGGGCAGGTAGAACTGCTTGCGCCGCGCCTGCGCCATGACGGGCGCGAGCTGGAAGCTGCCGCCCCGGCGGGCGTCGAGGAGAGCGGCGAAGACGGAGGGCGAGTCGAAGTGCGGGAAGCACATGAAGTCGATCGACCCATCGATGCCGACCAGCGCCACGGTGCTGAGGTCGCCCACGATGCCGTAGTCCTCGATGGGCTTGTAGGAAGTCTTGTGCGCTCGCGCCGTCTTCGGGGTCATCGCCATTCCTCCTTGCTGGGACAACTGCGATTGTAGCGGCCGCCGGTGTCCTGGGCAAGCGCGCGCGCAACGACGAGGGACGACGAGAAGCCACGGGCCGCCTCCGGGAATCACGTTCTCCGCGCGGCAGGGAACTTGCACGCCCAGCGCGGGCGCTCACCGCGACGGCTTCGCCGCCTCACGACAGACCGCCCAGGAGAACGCACCAGTGGAAGCCTCCCGACACCCGGCCCCGGCGATCCGGCGGGTCGACACGATCGAGCGCACCCTCGACGATTATGCCCCCTTCGTCGGGCGCGACGCCCTCGATGACCTGCGCCGGCTCGCCGAGCCCCTTCAGGGCCTCCGCTGGGCGAGCCTCAACTCGACGGCGGACGGCGGCGGCGTGGCGGAGATGCTGCGCAGCCTGGTCCCGGTCATGAGCGATCTGGGCCTGGCGGCCCAGTGGTGCGTGATGGGGGGCGACGACGCGTTCTTCTCGGTGACCAAGAAGTTCCACAACGTGCTGCAGGGCGTGGACCAGCCG
>JAOTVO010000396.1 GCA_029863355.1 Candidatus Krumholzibacteriia bacterium | reverse complement strand
GGCGGCGGCCGGCCCCATCTCGCGCCTGGGCTTCTCCGCGGGCGCTGGCATCGGATCCTACCGCGAAGACCTCATCGTACCCCTCGGGTTCAGCGGCCCCGGTGTATTCGCCGGCGTCATGTACGCGCGCGACGCCGCAAAGAGCCGGCTCCAAGTGGAGTTTCGGTTTCGGGCCGGGTATTTGGAGAACCGGTATGCCCACGGCACCTTCGCCGCAGCGCTATCTCTGCGTCCCTCGTGGACCCGGCGGCTGCTCCTGACCGATTCGGCGGGCGAGCTCCGCGCGGGCCTTTGCGCGCCGCTCTCGATCAACTACCTTATCGACCACAGCTGGGATGACGCCCACCTGTACTGGCTCGCGGCCTACGGTCTCGGCGTTTCGGCAGAGTGGCAGAAGACCATCGTGGCCGGGCACGACGGCCTCCTGCGGATGGAGTTTCCCCTCCTGGCCATGGTATCGCGCCCACCGTCGCTCCGGCTCAACAAACAGGATCCCACGGGGCAGTGGTCGTACTACTTGTCGAAACCCAATCAGACGCTGCAATTGGAGACACTGGACACCTACCGGGCGTTTCTGCTCCAGCTGCTGTGGAGACGCGGCGCATCGAACACGCTGTGGGATGTCGGCCTCGAGTTCACGTACGAGTACTGTGACACCCCGGAGCCGGTATGGGCTCTGAACACGTCTCTCTTCCTCTCCATCCGGTGGAGGATTCGCTCGTGAGGGCGCCGGCGATTCCGCTCGTGCTCGCGCTGGTCGCGGCAACCGCCTTATGCGGATGCGCGCCGGACGCCGCGTTCAAGATCGCCGGTCCCACCGTGCCCGAGCAACTGAACGACGGCTGGCGCATTGCGAAGCCCGGCGATGTAGGCGTCAGCGCCCAAGTCCTCGACGCGATCCACGCGGACCTCGTGTCCGAGGACCGCTACTACAACGCCAAGAGCCTGCTCGTCGTGAAGGACGGTCTTCTCGTCTTCGAGACCTACTGCCGCGATCCCCGCGACCGGGACCGTTACGGCCACGTGCAGTCGGTGGCCAAGAGCGTCACCTCGCTCGCCTTCGGCGAGCTGCGGGCGCAGGGAGTCGTCGATTCGCTCGACCAGACGCTCTACGCCATCCTTCCCGATGCGTTCCCAGACGACGCCGACAAGCGCACGATCACGCTGCGCCACCTTCTCACGATGCGGTCGGGCCTTTCGTTCGACAACGAAGTGTTCTCGACGGAGATATACGGCCGGAGTCCCGTCGATCCGGCGCGATACATACTGCTCAAGCCCCTCTACGCGCTCCCGGGCGAGCGGTTCTACTACCGGGATTGCGATCCGCACCTGATCAGCTACGCCGTGCGCGCGCTGACGGGCGCGCCGCTGGACCGCTGGGCGGAGCAGTACCTCTTCAAACCGCTGGGAATCCGTGATTACTACTGGGAACCCGACCACGCGGGCACGACCATGGGCGCCCACGGCCTTCACCTCAAACCCCGCGACATGGCCAAGATCGGCCAGCTGGTCCTCGACCGCGGCCGCTGGAACGGCTGCCAGATCGTGGACTCGACCTGGGTCGATGAATCGACGCGGCGGCAGGTGGCAGACGCGTACCGCGCCGGACCCGATACCTACGACTATGGCTACTACTGGTGGATCGTCCCGCGCTGGCAGGCGTTCACGGCGTGGGGCCACGGCGGCAACTTCATCCTCGTCGTGCCGGCGCAGAGACTCGTCGTGGTCATGACGTCCATGCCGGACACCGACGACGATCTCGTTGGAACCCGCCTGGAGACATTCTTGGAGCTGGTGCGGCCGCTCCTGGATGCGGCGTCAACGGACTAGTGTGCGAACACGAGGAAGGTCTCCGTGTCCAGCACCTCGAGCGAGTCGAAGATGTGCGCGTGGCAGGTCATCGTATAGGCGGTGTCTTCGGGATGACCGACGAATGCGGCCACCTTGCGGCAGAAGGTCCAGAGCGCGGTCCCCTTGGATATATCGCCTTCCTTCTCGGGCACCGCGTGCTCGTACTTGCCGTAGATGTCCATGCGGTCCGCCAGCTGTTCCATGTGCTTCAACTTGAGCGTTTGGTTGTCGTCCTTGTAGACGTCGTCGAACACGTAATCCACGGCGCCGTGGATGAGCGATTCGCTCAGGCGCTTGGATACGCGTTCGGCGTGGTCGTCGCCCCCGACGGCACGGGCGCGCGCCTCGGCGTGAGCCAAGTAGAAGTAGATGAACTCGAAGACCACGGCGACCCAGAAGTCCTTGGGCATGCGGGCGTCGTCGAGGTGTTGAATGGCGTTGGCGCCCACGGCCGAGGCCAGGAACACGCGGTTGCTGTACTTCTTG
>JAOTVO010000082.1 GCA_029863355.1 Candidatus Krumholzibacteriia bacterium | reverse complement strand
TCAATATCTCCCGGGCAAGGCGGCCGTCGGCATTTACGGCTAACTCCTTTCGTAACAAGGGAATTATTTCGTGAGGGCTAGGGGCGCCGCACGGGTTCGACGACCAGGGAGACCCCGCCCGCCGACTCGCCGGCCGCCACTGGAGCGCGCGGCGAGCGGTGCAGGGTTTGGGTGCCCACGTTCACCACGGCCTCGATCTCCAGTTGCGCGCCGGCCGGTACCGCTTCCGGGTCGTAGGCGAGCGCCAACGATACCGGCCACTCGGCGGGCCCGGACATGCCGTGATGACCAATCACGGCTTTCGCCGCCCCCCCCGACGCCAGCGGCGCGTAGAGACGAACGTAGAGCCGCTCGTTCTCGCCGAGTGGCAGCGTATCCGATGACGCCACCGTGCAGGTCACGCGGCCGAGCTCGGCGCGCGAGTAGGTGCCCGCGAAGTCGCTGCTGAGACCCCTGAGTTGGAGCGTGTTCTCGTCGAGATGCACTACGGGGAGGCGACTCTCGCTCGGCTCGCGGGTCTTCGCCACCAGGGTGCGGAGCACGAGCACGTCGCCGTCGAGCGACCAATCCACGCCGACCTGCATGACGCCGACCAACATGAGACGGCCGTCCGGCTCGATGCTCATGCCCGCGCGGCCGGACTCTAGGGCGGGCTGCAGCCATTCCCCCGCGAGGAGGTCGGGCCGCGCGAGAACGGGAGCCACGCGTACGTGCGGGGTCTCCTCTTCCTTTGCGGGTTTGCGCTCGGCGACGGTCTCCGTCTCATCACCGCCCGAGCACGAAGGGGCCGTGAAAACCAGGAGCGTCAGCAGGCAGGCAAGGAACGGTCTTTTCATGATCGCACCTCAGGTTGCGACCGCCGTCCGCCGGACGGCGGCTTGGTTATCGGGAAACTCGCGTTGGGAAACTCGCGGATGATGTCGTATAGCGTCGTGCGCTGTGCCGGCGCGAACCCGGCGTCGTGAATGAGCGCCTTGATCTCGTCGACGGTCGTCCGGTTGTAGTGCCCAGCCTCCTGCATCACGTTCTCGTCGAAGATGGTCCCGCCGAAATCGTCGGCGCCGAAACCGAGCGCCACCACGCCCGTCTTCTTGCCTTCGGAGAACCAGGAGGCCTGGATGTGTACGATGTTGTCCAGGTATATGCGCGCAAGCGCGATGATGCGAAGGTACCGGTTGGGGCCCGCCTCCACCAGTATCTTGCGCGAAAGCGGCGAGTTGTCGCGCTTGTAGCTCCAGGGAATGAAAGCGGTGAAGCCGCCCGTATCGTCCTGCAAGCGCCGCACCGCTTCCAGATGATCGATGACGTCCTCGTCCGTCTCCACGTGCCCGTACATCATCGTCGCCGTAGAACGCAACCCGACGTGGTGGGCGGCGCGGTGGACATCCAGCCAGTCGGCCGTGGTCGCCTTGGGCCACAGCCGGCTGATCTGCGCCTTGACGTGGTCCGAGAGGATCTCGGCCCCGCCGCCCGGGATAGTGCGCAGGCCCGCCTCGCGCAGGCGATCGAATACTTCCACCAGCGACAGTCCGCTCACCTGCGCTACTTTCTGGATCTCCGGCGCGGAGTAGAAATGTGCGTGGATTTCCGGGAATCGCCGGCGCGTCTCGCGCACGAGGTCGAGATAGTAGTCCAGGGGCAGCGTGTCGTTGAGCCCGCCCTGCAGGAGCACGGTGGTGCAGCCCATGTCGCGGGCGCGCTCGAACTGAGACATCATCTGCTCCACCGTGTAGGTGTACTCGCCTTCCTGACCGGGTGTGCGGTAGAACGCGCAGAAGGCACAGTAGGCGTCGCAGACGTTCGTGTAGTTGAGGTTGGTGTCGATGACGAAGGTCACGCGCCGCTCGGGGTTGTGACGATAGCGCCACGCCATCGCCAGCGGGGCCAGCTCCAGCAGCGGCGCTTCGCGCAGCAGGTACAGCCCCTCCTCGCGCGTCACGCGCTCGCCGCGCGCGACCTTGTTGCGTATCACTTTCATCATCTCGTTCACCATACCATTACTCCGGCCCTTCGTCGCTCCCCTTCCATGCCCCGTCTTCGACGAGCGCGTGGGCGCGGCGGTTCACCGCGAGACGGAACACATCCGGTCGGGCGTAGTGACCGGCGACGTCGAATATCCGCTTGGCGGCGGGAATGAGCGCCGGGTCGGCGTCCGCCACGAGAATCGTATGCTCGGCCTCCGCGGGGCCGGCGATCACTTGCCCCTTGGGATCGACGATAATGCTATTCCCTTTGTTGATCCACTCGCGGCCCTCCGGGTAGAGCTTCTTGAACTCGTACCGATCGGGCACATCGTCCATGCGCATCGCCATGCTGCACCCCACGACGAACATCCCTCCCTCGCGCGCGATGTGTCGCATCGCCGTGAGCCACGCGCTACTGGAATCCCACGTGGGCGCCACGTGCACGTGCACACCGGCCGCGTAGACAGCGTAGCGGGCCAGCGGCATGTAGTTCTCCCAGCACAGAAGCCCTCCCAGCTTGCCGAACGGCGTCTCGTACGCGTCGAGCGTGCTGCCGTCACCCTGGGCCCACACGAGCCGCTCCGCGCTGGTGGGCATGAGCTTGCGGTGCTTGCCCATGATCTCGCCGCGGCTGTCGATGTAGAGGAGTGTGTTGAACAGGCTCGCGCCGCTCGCCTCGCTGTTGCGCTCGTTAACGCCGATTGCCACGTGCACGCCTTCTGCCTTGGCCGCGCGTCCCAGCTGATCCGTCGCGTGGCTCGGGATCGTGACGGCGTTTTCCAGCAGCTCGGTGTACATCGCGTCGAGCAACGGCTTGCGGGCGGCGGGCACGACCCAGACCCAGTCCGGGTAACCGGGGATGAAAGCCTCGGGGAACACCACGAGCTTGGCGCCCAAGGCGGAGGCTTTGCCGATCAGCTCGCAGGCCTTCCCCACGCTGGCGTCGCGGTCGAGGAAGGCGGGTGCGTGTTGGACGGCGGCAATGCGCACGGACGTCGCGCTCACG
Source organism: Candidatus Krumholzibacteriia bacterium (assembly GCA_029863355.1). Next base: position 6,885 of record JAOTVO010000082.1, on the reverse strand, counting down.
GGCTCGTCTCCTCGCGGCGGCGCATGCGCTGGGCGCGGGAGAGATAGTCGCGACGCGAAAGGGCGAAGCGCTGGCGCTTGGTGCCCCCCTCGTCGCTGACCTCGCCTTCGTCGTGCATCCCGACGGTACGGGCCACCTTCCACCCGCGCGGGTTGCGTGTGTTCGCGTCGGAGACCACCCGCTCGAGACCCAACTCCTCGAAGGCGAAGAAGAGCAGGGCTTGCAGCGCCTCGGTCGCGAAACCCCACCCCCAGTAGCGCGGTAGGAGCGAGTAGTAGCACTGCACGCCTTCGCCGCTCGCCAGCGGCGCCAGCCCGCACGACCCAAGGTAAGCGCCGCTCTGCTTGTCCACAACGGCCAGCGCGAACACCGGATCGGGCGTCTCGTACGACGCGATCACGTATTCGAGGAGCGAGCGCGCGCCCGCCTCGGTTTTCTGGTCGGTATCGAAGTCCAGGTACCGGGTTGCCTCGACGTTCGTCATGAACTCCACGAACGGTCCCGCGTCATCGGGCTCGTGGGGCCGCAGCACGAGACGCTTGGTCTCGATGCGCCGCGGGAGGGTGAGCTTGATTCTCGCCCTCCCTTCTCCATCACGCGGTGTCATGTCCCTACCCCCGTCGTGGCGGCGTCCAGCTGGCGGAACCGGGCCATCCCCGCGTGTTCCGCGACGCCGGCGGAAAACGTGAATCCGTCGAGGTACTCCCGCATCGCCGCCGTTGTCATTCCCAGGTCCTTCGCCCGCGGGGCCACGATGTCGTCGAGTTGCTTTCGGCCCTCGCTCACGGAGCGCGCGAGACGCCGCTCCAGCGCCTTCTTGGTCTTACCGTCGAGATCTCGGCGAACCATCCAGCGGGCGAAGACGAAGGGCAGCCCCGTCCAGGCGCGCCACACCTCGCCGAGGTCCGCCACGTGGGGGTAGTCCTTGACGCCGCGCCGGTGAATGAGCGCCTCGTCTCCGATCAGGAGGAACGCATCGTTGTTGGGCCAGTCGACGTGGACCCACGCGCGCGGCTTCACCGCGTAGTAGTGGGCCATGAGCACCTTGAGCAGACGCACGGAGGTGGACGTCTCCGCCGTCACTCCGACCGCCGCGCCGTCGAGCGCGTTGAAGGGCCGCTTGGAAAAGAACAGAATGCTGCGCGCTTTGTCCGCCGTCGCGATGCAGTGCTCGCCGAGCGGCTCGTAGCGATCCTCGATCTCCCAGCAGGTCACCAGCGGAACGGGACCGGCGTCCACGCCGTCCTCGACGACCGCGCCGGAGAGCTGGCGCGGGACCAGCGGCACCAGCTCCACCGCCTCACCCGCCGCGGAAGCGTCCGCCTCGCGCTCGAAGAGGAAGTAGAAGAGCACGCTGTTCAGGTACGGAATCTTCCCGACTTTGATCGCCATTGCGGATCAGCCCGCCCCCTCGCTCACGTGGCGCTCCAGCGGCGCCCCCGCCCGCGGAGAGACCCGACTGCGGCGGATTGGCCGGTACGTGTCCTCCGCGATGGCAAGCGCCTCCTCATCGTCGAAAACGTAAAGCTCGTTATAGAGCGCGTCGCGTTCCACCGGAACCCTGCCCGCGTCGCGGATCAGGCGCACCAGGCGCGCGCGTGTGCTGTTCGCCGGGCTGCGCGCGTCGGCGGCGTGCGCGATGCGCTCCTTCTGTATGGTGCCATCGATGTCGTCGGCGCCGAATCCCAGCGCGATCCCCGCCGTGTCCTCCTGCAGCATGATCCAGTACGCCTTCACGTGCGGGAAGTTGTCGAGCAGGAGCCGCGACGCCGCGATCGTCTTGAGATCCTCGATCGCCGAGGCGTGGCGCGGGACGATGCGCTCCGCGCTCACCTGGTACTCGAGCGGGATGAAGGCGAGGAAGCCGCCGCTCCCGTCCTGCTGCTCGCGCAGCAGGCGCAGGTGCTCGACGCGTTCCTCGTAGGTCTCGATGTGCCCATAGAGCATGGTGGCGTTGGACGGGATGCCACGGGCGTGCGCCATGGCGTGGATCTCCAGCCAGCGCTCCGCCTGCGCCTTGCCCAGGTAGCGCAGCGCCTTGGCCACGCGCTTGGAGAAGACCTCCGCACCGCCGCCGGGCATCGCGTCCAGGCCCGCGGCGATCAGGCGGTCGAGGATCTCCTCCGCCGACAGCTTCCAGCGCTTGGCGAAGTAGTCGATCTCGGCGGCGGTGAACGCCTTGATCTGGACGTCCGGGAACGCCTCCCGGATCGCGCGGATGTAGCCCTCGTGGTACTCGAAAGGCCAGTCGGGGTGGTGTCCGCCGACGATGTGCACCTCGGTCATTTCCGGCGTGATGTGACCGAGGATCTCTTCCACCGACATCTCCCACGCGCCCTCGTCGTTGCGGCTGGACACGTAGTCGCAGAACTTGCAGTTGAGGACGCAGACGTTGGTGGGGTTGATGTGCGTGTTGATGACGAAGTAGACCTTGTCCCCGCTCTTCGCGCGTGCGGCGTGGTCGGCCATGCGTCCGAGGGCGGCGAGGTCGTACGTGCGGAAGAGCAGGAGCCCGTCGGCACGCGTCAGGCGCTCGCCGGAGCGCACCTTCTCCCAGACGGGCACGAGGCGCCGGTCGGTGAAAGTGATGCCGTGCTGCTCCGTGAAGAAGGACATCGCCGATCGCTTCCGGGTGAACGGGATGGTGCCCGGGTCGAGACGGGACGCCGTCAGACGACATGCCCCGGGCGGCCGATACGCGGGGCTAGTATAGCCCCTAACCCGGTCCGCCGCAAGCGGATCCACCCCTGCGCCGGCGAGGCGGTCAGGCCCGGGGACGCGGCACCAGGTGGTCTGGGAGTTCGACGGCGATGACCTCGCCCTTCGCGCATACCTCGCCGAGCGCGGAGAGCGTGGCGGCCACGACGACCTTGCGTCCCTTGACCTCGCGTACGCTGCCGCGCACCTCGAGCGGCGGGCCCAGCGGAGTGGGCTTGAGGTAGTCGACGCGGAGCGAGGCGGTGACGAAGCGCGGCGTGAGCGCCTCTCCGAGCGTGCCCCCTCGCTCGCGCAGCGCCGCCGCCGCCGCGGTGCCGGTGCCGTGGCAATCGATGAGCGAGGCGATGAGGCCGCCGTAGACGTAGCCGGGGATGGCGGTGTGGAACGGCTCGGGCGCGAACACGCACACCGACTCGTCGCCGTCCCAGAAGCTCCGGATGTGATGGCCGTGCGCGTTGAGTCGCCCACAGCCGAAGCAGTGGGCGACGTCGTCGGGGTAGAAATCCTGGAAGGCGCTCTCGCCGGCGCGCGGTGGCTCAGTGCTCATCGGCTTCGCCCCACAGCTGCGTCAAGCGATCGTCGCGCCCGCAGCCGTTGCGATAGCGGTAGTAGTGATCCGGTTCCTTCTTGTAGAAGTCCTGGTGGTAATCCTCGGCCGGATAGAACTTCTCCGCCGCCGAGATCTGCACCCCGACGCGGTCGAAGCGGCCCGATTCCTTCAGTCGGCTCAGCGAGGCTTCGGCGAGGCGCTTCTGCTCGTCGTCGTGGCAGAAGATTTCCGGGCGGTACTGCGTGCCCACGTCGCAGAACTGGCGGTCCGGCGTAGTGGGGTCGATATTGCGCCAGAACACTTCGAGGAGCTTCTCGTAGGTGACCTGGGCGGGGTCGTACTCGATTTGCACGGCCTCGCAGTGCCCCGTCTTTCCACTGCAGACTTCCTCGTAGGTCGGGTTCTTCTTGTGACCGCCGGTGTATCCCGACGTGGTCTCGAGCACGCCTTCGACCTTGTCGAAGGGCGGCTCCATGCACCAGAAGCAGCCGCCCGCGAACGTGGCCAGCGCCGTCGTCTTCTTTTCTGCATTCACGGTTCCCACTCCCAATAGAACGGCCAGCGTGGCCGCCAGGACTCTCGCGTTCATTGTAACACCACCTGATCGGGTTGTCGAAGCCGGGCGGCGTCTGCGTGCCCGGTCTGCCCGCTCCGCGAGCGCCGGGCCGTTTGCCGCCTCCATTCCCTACTACGCGGGCGGCGCCGCGCCGTGACCGCGCTCATTTCCAGTACTCCGCCCAGCGCGCGTCTACTTTCTTCACCACGTCCTCCGGCATGGCGACCGCGTTGGGGTAGCCGGGCTTCCAGGTGGCGTCGATGCCCATCACGCCGGCGTAGTTGGGCTGGATGCCGGTGAGCGAGGTCTCGGTGAAGGCGATGTCGCGCGCGGGGTCGAAGCGCGTGAAGATGCCCCAGATGAGGTCGACGTCGTCGTCGAGGCGCACGTCGGGGCTCACCGCGGCCACTATCTTCACGCCGGCGAGCGCGGGGGCGGCGACGAGTGTCTCGATGGTCTTGCGCCCCAAGCCGGCTTCCACGCGGTCGAGCTGCACGGCGAGGAGCGTCTCTTCCCAGAGGCGCCAGCGCGCCACGTGGGGTGCCACCTCGCGGGGATCGGCTCCGAGTACCTTCCCGGGCGCGGGCGCACCGGCCACCGCCGCGCCGCGCACGGGCGCGCCGCCCGAGTACTGCGCGCGGCTTCCCGTGGCGTCGATCACCATGCGGCTCCCGCGGTGCATCTCGAAGCTGGTGAAGTCGAGCGTGTCCAGCGGCGCGCGCGGAATCAAGAGGAAGTGCTCGCGCGGGTCGAAGTGCGCGCGGATCGCGCGCAGCAGCTGCACAAAGGCGCGCGCGTCGACGTCGCGGTCCACCAGCACGACCACCTTGGAGAGGCCGAGCTGTCCCTCACCGAGGATGCCCATCGCCGTGCGGATGGGCTCGCGCGTGTAGCGGGCCTCGAGTGCCACGGCGAGCAGATTGTGGAAACCCGCCTGGTAGTACGCCCACACGTCGCGCACCTCGGGACGGATCAGCCGGATGAGCGGACCGAGGATCATCTGCGAGGCGTCGCCCATGGCGCGGTCCTCCTGCGGCGGCTTGCCCACGACCGCGGCGGGATAGATGGCGCTGCGCCGGCGCGTTACGGTGCGCAGGCGGAAGACGGGAAAATCGGCGGGGTCGCAGTAGTGGCCGAAGTGGTCGCCGAAGGGACCCTCGCGGCGGCGCTCGCCGGGCGGTACTTCTCCCTCCAGCACCATCTCCGCACCGGCGGGCACGTCGATGGGCACGGTGCGTGCGCGCACGAGCCTCGTGGCGCGCGCGCGCAGGATTCCCGCGAAGGCAATCTCCTCCATTCCCTCCGGCAGCGGAAAGATCCCCGCCAGCATGAGCGCCGGGTCGGCGCCGAGCACCACCGCCACCGGCAGCGCTTCGCCCCGCTTCTCGGCTTCATGGTAGTGAAAGCCGCCGCCCTTGTGGATCTGCCAGTGCATGCCGGTGGTGCGTGCGTCGAAGACCTGCATGCGGTAGATGCCGAGGTTCGACCTGCCCGTGGCCGGGTGGCGCGTGATGACCAGGGGGAATGTAATGAAGGGGCCCGCGTCCTCCGGCCAGCACTTGATGATGGGCAGCGCGTCCAGGTCGAGGTCGCCGCCGACGATCTCGTGAACGGGCGCGCGCAGCGCCCGCCGCGGTCGAAAAGCGGCCAGGCGCCGGAAGAGATCGCGCCGCGCCCACACGCCGGAGGGGCTCGGCGGCATCATCTGCTCGGCCAGATCGACCAGCCGCCGGCCCAGCTCCTCGGGGTGCATCCCCAGCGCGTGCTCGATGCGGCGCAGCGTGCCGAGGAAGTTGATGGCGAGGGGAAAGCGCGACCCCTCGACGCGCTCGAAGAGCAGCGCGGGGCCCTCCTCGCGCACGCAGCGCTGGGCGATCTCGGCGATCTCGTAGGTGGGGTCGACCTCGATGCGCGAGCGGCGCAGGTCGCCGCGCGCCTCGAGGTGGCGCAGGAAGGTGCGAAGATCCGAAAATGGCATCTCGACCGTCAATTTATCCCGGCCGAGTCGTTTTTTGCAAGCTCCGGCCCCTCCCCTGCCCTTTTCTGCGGCGCGGGAGCGTCACATTGGAACTGGCGCCCTCCTTGCATACGCCCCCTCAAAGCATCCCTCCCGTTGGCTTTAAAGCATGCATATCGGGACGCGGCGACCCGGCAAAAGTTGCCGACTACCGGTGGGGAGGGCCTGTTCACTTCTGGAGGTGTACGCATGAAGAGACTCTTCGTCATCATCGCTGTTCTGGGCGTCGCCGCGTTTACGCTGAGCGATGCCACGGCGGCGAGCCCGCTTCGCTCCGTCGGTATTCAGGCTGGCTACGTCAGCCCGGAGAACCTCGACGGGACCTGGACGGTTGGCTTCGGTCTCGACTTCGGTCTGCCCGTGACCAACCTGTACATTCAGCCCTTCCTGGGCTACTGGAACCACTCGGAGTCGGTCGCTGGGTTCGAAGCTTCGCTTACCGACTGGACGGTCGGCGGTAACCTGAAGTACGTCATCCCGACGTCGGCGGCGAAGGTGCGTCCGTTCGTCGCGGGTGGCGCGGCCATGCACATGCTCAACGCGTCGACCGAGGGCTCCATCCTCGGCGTCCCGCTGAGCCTCGACGTCAGCGACAACCAGTTCGGCTTCCAGGCCGGCGGTGGTTTGATCGTCGATGCCAGCCCGCGTGTCAGCATCGTCGGCTCGGGTTTCTATCACATCGTCGAGAACTACAACCAGTGGACGGTCGGCGGCGGCGTGCAGATCAATCTGTAGTCGCGTTTCGCCGATCCAGCCAGCCAACACGCAAGCAGGGCGCCTCGCACGAACGTGCGGGGCGTTTTGCTTTTCCGCTCAGTCCATGCTCTCGTCGGGATTGTCGCGGCCCCAGCGCGGAAAGAGCGTGTTGTCCACGCCCAGGCGGTCGAGGATGCGGCCCACGACCATGTCGACGAGGTCGGCGATGGTCTTGGGCCGGTGGTAGAAAGCGGGCATCGCGGGCAGGATGTCGGCGCCGGCGCGGCGTAGCCGGAGCATGTTCTCCAGGTGGATATCGGAGAGCGGCGTCTCGCGCGGCACCAGCAC
>JAOTVO010000395.1 GCA_029863355.1 Candidatus Krumholzibacteriia bacterium | reverse complement strand
TGCGTCTCGATCGCCTTGTCGACTTCCTTCTTCTGGGTCCACTCCATCGTCTCCGTCTTGGTGAATTCCCGGGAGATCTTCTCCAGCCGCTCCTGGAACTCCTGGCTGTCGCGGATGGCCTGCTCCACCATGTCCTCGCGCTGCGTGTCCGCTTCTTTCACGCGTTCGTACAGCTCCGCCATGGTGGGGACGCTGATCAAGTAGATCTTGCTGCGCGCCACACCCGGCCCCGTCACGACGTTGTTGTCGGTCACTTGCACGTAGTACTCGATCGAGTTGCCGGGAAAGAGCTCGACTTCCGAGAGGTCCCATTCGTGCGCGGCGGCCACTTCCTTGCGGCCGCGCGCCTCGCCCAGGGGAACGCTCAGGCTCGAGAACTCGGTCTCGCCCGTCTTGCGAAAGAGGATGGCCGCGGAGCGCACGCCGTAGTCGTCGGCGGCGATGAAGCCGACGTCGAGCTTGCGGTTGCGCGGGAGCATGGCGTCGGCGCCCGGCGTGATGACGTCGATGGAGGGCGCGTGGTCCTGGAAGACCTCGATGGCATAGACGAGGGGGTCCCCCGTGTCGAAGCCCATGGTGTCCTCGAGGAGGACGCTGTAGTGGCCGTCCTCCAGTGCGGTGAAGCCGAAGCGCACCTCGCGGTCCGCCACCGACACCGCTCGCTTCTCCTTGTCGTCGAAGCGTACCCAGGCCGCCGCCAGGGGGTTGTTGGACGTCCCCGATACGTCTACCTTGGTCCCCTCGAGCGCCTGCACGTTGCCGCCGTCGTCCTCGTACACGGCGGGGGACTCGCCCGTGTACGCGGGGGGAGTGAGCGTCACGCGCATGGCGGAGAGAATCGGCTCGTGCACGACGGTGATGGTGTAGGTCGGGCTGCTGTAGTCTCCCGCGTTGAAGGCGTAGCGCACGGTGTGGCGCAGGTCGTGGAACGCGTACTCGTACTTGTCGAACTGCAGCTCGTGCGCCGGACCCGCCGCGTCGCGCGCGACGCGCGCCGTCGGCTCGGTCTTCCAGAAATCCTGCGCGATGGTGTAGGTGATGGTCACGTCGTCCTGGCTCCGGCCCAGGTCGAGACCGGTGACGGTGACGTCGCTGCCGGCCAGGACGGTGATGCTGCCCGGCTGCGCGTAGATGTTGGCCCGGTGCGAGCCGATCGCGGCCGACGAAGGCGACGCCATTCGCCGTCCCGCCTCGGACAAGAGCCCCGGAGAGATCAGCGCGGCCACCAGCAGCACGAAGAGGCCACCGAAGGCGACGGGAACCAGGGCGATGACCCGCCGCGACAGGAAGAGGTTGCGCACCTGCAGGCCGGAGACCTTCTCCACCGCCTGGCGGATCACCTCGCTCACCAGCGCGCCCGAGTAGCGCCGCGCCGCCGCCGGGTCCTTCGAGAACTCGAAGCCGGCGCGGACGATCTCGCGGAGGTCGCGGCGGCGCTCGACCTCGGCCGCCAGCTGCTCCAGGCGGGGCATCCGCGCCAGCGGCCAGGCCACGAAGTAGAGGAGCGCCGCCACCAGGACGAGGAGCGCGCCGCGGCCCACCACGGTGACGGCCGCGAGCCCCGGCTCGTCGGCCGCGGCGGTCCAGATGACGAGGGCCAGGAACACCCACGCGCCCACCGCCGCGAACGAGACCATGCCCGAGCCGAAATGCAGCAGGGCGGTCCGCCGCAGGATCGTCTTCAGGTACTGGCGCAGCTGTTCGCTTTGGGTATCCATGGGTATGTCCGGTGCGCTACAGGTACGCGTTCTGTGTGATCACGAACATCAGTATGTTTACGGCCATCTTGATGGCGAGTTCCCGCTTCTCCGGGGGGTCGTCGTGCACGTTGGGGTCCTCGAGCCCGTCGCCCACGTCGGACTCGTAGGAGTAGAACAGGGCCAGCCTGCCGTCGATGGTCAGGCCGAAGCCCTGGGGCGGCTTGCCGTCGTGCTCGTGGATCTTGGGAAGCCCCGGAAGCTCGTAGAAGCTGTGATAGATCGGGTGCGACGTGTCGAGCTCCACCAGCGATTCCTCCGGAAAGAGCTCCCGCACCATGGCCCTGAACGACGGGTCCATGCCGTAGTTGTCGTCGGCGTAGAGGAAGCCGCCCGCTTCGAGGTGCGCGCGCAGCGCGCGCTTCTCCTCCGCGGTGAGCTTGATGGTGCCGTGCCCCGTCATGTAGAGGAAGGGATAGGCGCGGAGGTTCTCGTCGATCAGCGAGACCACCTTTTCCTCCGGGTGCGTCCGGATCCCCGTGCGCGCCTCGAACTCCGCGAGCCAGTTGGGGATGGACGACGGGTCGGCGTACCAGTCGCCGCCGCCGCCGTACTTGACGCGCGCGATGCGAACGCCGTACTCCTCG
>JAOTVO010000394.1 GCA_029863355.1 Candidatus Krumholzibacteriia bacterium | reverse complement strand
CTCGCGCGCCTGTTCGGCAAGGAGCCGATTCTCGTACAGGATTCGCCCGGGTTCGCCTCGAGCCGGCTCGGGGTGGTCCTCGGGCTGGAGGCGATGCGCATGGTCGAGCAAGGGGTGGCGAGCGTCGCGGACATCGACACCGCGATGGAGCTGGGCTACAACCACCCCGTGGGCCCCCTCAAACTGACCGACCTCGTCGGTCTCGACGTGCGGCTCGCCATTGCGGAGTATCTGCACCGCACGCTCGAGATGCCGCACTACGAACCCCCCCAGATCCTGCGGGACAAGGTGGCGCGCGGCGAGCTGGGCAAGAAGACCGGCAAGGGCTTCTACGACTGGACGGAGCCCGCGTGACGGCTCCCCTTGCCTATCGGGTGACCGACGTCCACGTCCACATTCAGCCGTGGCGTGACATGAAGCCGCCGGTGCAGGAAGCGATGCGGCGCGGCAAGGAGGCCCACTGGGACTTCCTGCTCGCGATGATGGACGACCCCGCGGTCCTGTTGGAGATCATGGACCGCTCCGGTATCTGGCGCGTCGGTCTGGTGAACTACGTGAGCCCCGACGTGATGGGGTTCACCGACTCGACCAATGACTTCGCCGCGCGCTACGCGCAGGCCGAACCGGAGCGGCTGCTGCCCTACGGCGGTGTGCACCCGCGGTTCACGCGCGACCCGGCGGGCGATGTCGACCGACTGGTGGATCTGGGCATTCGCCTCCTCAAGATTCATCCCCCGCACATGATGTTTCCCGCGAACGCCTACACGGACGGGCTGGAGCCGCTGGCTGCGATCTACCGCCGGTGCGAGGAGCGCGGTCTGCCGGTCATGATCCACACGGGGACCAGCATCTTCCCGGGCGCGCGGTCCAAGTACGGCAACCCGCTCGAAATCGACGACGTGGCGATCGACTTTCCCGATCTCCGCATCGTGATGGCGCATGGCGGGCGGCCGTTCTGGATGGACGAAGCGTTCTTCATCCTCCGCCGCCATCCCAACGTTCTGCTCGACGTGTCCGGCATACCGCCGCGGAGACTCCTGGAGTACTTTCCCCGTCTCGGGGAGATCGCGAGCAAGGTGCTGTGGGGCACCGACTGGCCGAGTCCGGGCGTCAAAGATCTGCGGCAGAACGTCGAGCAGTTTCTCACGCTGCCGCTGGCCGACGCCGAGCGGCGGGCCGTGCTCGAGACGAATTCCCTGACGTTGTTTCCAGCGGGCTGACCGGCGGCCGCGACGGCCCCACCGGCGACCAGCTCGATCTGCGAAGGAGGACCGTGGTCGTGATGAGAACTTCCTGGATCGTGGCACTGCTTGCGGTGGTGGGCTCGTCCGCCGCCGGGCAGGCGGGCGTCGTCCAATTCGACCAGTTCGTACTCGACAACGGGTTGCGTGTCGTGTACTCCGAGGATCACTCGACGCCGATCGTGTCGGTGAACGTGTGGTACAACACCGGATCGCGCAACGAGCGCGTGGGCCGCTCGGGGTTCGCTCATCTGTTCGAGCACATGATGTTTCAGGGATCCGCCCACGTGAAGAAGGCCGAGCACTTCCAGCTCGTCCAGCGTGCCGGTGGCTCGCTCAACGGATCGACGACCGAGGATCGCACCAACTACTTCGAGACCGTTCCGTCCGATCGTCTCGACCTGGCGCTCTGGCTCGAGGCGGACCGCATGCGCTCGCTGGCGATCACGCAAGAGAATTTCGAGAACCAGCGCGAGACGGTGAAGGAAGAGCGCCGACTCGGCGTGGATAACCGGCCCTATGGGGCGGCATTCACCGACGGAATGACGATGCCGTTCGACAGCGCGACCTGCTTCGCCTACGCGCACACGGTGATCGGCTCCATGGACGATCTCAATGCGGCCAAGTTGGAGGACGTGCAGGCGTTTTTCGACACCTACTACGCACCGAACAATGCGACGCTGGTGGTGGTCGGCGACTTCGATCCGGCCGCACTGCGCGCCCTCGTGACCGAGTACTTCGCCGCCATCCCCCGTCAGGAGGCTCCCCCCGCGGTCGCGTGCGACGTGCAATTCTCGCCGGGGGCGACGCGGCGCGAGGTCCCCGATGCCCAGGCGAACCTCGACGCCGTCCTGCGGTTCTATCGCATGCCGGCACACGGCCACGCCGACACGCCGGCGCTCGAACTGCTCTCTCTCATCCTGGGTCAAGGAGAAAGTTCGCGCCTGAACGTGACCGTCGTGCGGCGGGCGCAGGCCGCGCTCGCCACCGGAGCCATGCTCAATCCCTCCGGTTCCCGGCGCGGGCCGGGCGTGGGCCTGGTGTTCGGCATCGTCAACCAGGGCGTCAGCCCCGACCGACTCGACTCGCTCCTCGCAGCGCAGCT
>JAOTVO010000393.1 GCA_029863355.1 Candidatus Krumholzibacteriia bacterium | reverse complement strand
TCAAGCACCCGCCGCTCATGCACACCGAGACCGCCATCCTCCAGAACCAGGGCAACATCGCGCTCATCCGCGACGAGCTCTCCCGCCAGGCGCGGTCCGCCCCGTTGTTCTGGGAGGAGATGCGCCCGGTGCAGGACGCGGCGGTCGAGGCGCTCGAGGCGTACGGGCAGTGGCTCGAGACGGAGCTCCTGGCGCGCTCCAACGGGGAATTCCGCCTGGGAGACGAGAAGTGGCGCGAGAAGCTCCGCCACACGCTCGACGCCGACCTCTCCAAGGAGCAGATCCTCGAGCGCGCGCTGAGCGACCTCGAGGCCACGCAGCAGGCCATGTACGAGACCGCGCTCCCGCTCTATCGCGACTACTTTCCCAGCGAGACGGACGCGCGCAAGCTGAAAGACGTCCGCCACGTGTGCAAGGCCGTCCTCGACCGGATCGCCGAGGAGCGCCCGACCAACGAGACCATCGTCGACAAAGCGCGCGCCACGCTGGTCGAGGCCACGGCGTTCTGCCGCGCAAAGGGGCTGGTCTCCGTGCCCGACGAACCCCTCGACATCATCGTCATGCCCGAGTTCCAGCGCGGCGTGGCCGTCGCCTACTGCGACTCCCCCGGACCCCTGGAGCCGAGGGGAAAGACCTTCTATGCCATCTCGCCCACGCCGGCGGACTGGGACTCGGCCCGCGTGGCCTCGTTCTTCAAGGAATACAACGACTACATGGTCTACGACCTCACCGTGCACGAGGCGGTGCCCGGCCACTACCTCCAGATCGCCCACTCCAACCGCTTCCAAGCGCCCACCCGCGTGCGCGCCGTCTTCCACAGCGGCCCCTTCGTCGAGGGCTGGGCCGTCTACAGCGAGCGCGTCATGGCCGAGGCGGGCTTCGGCGGACCCAAGGTGCGCATGCAGCAGCTCAAGATGCGCCTGCGCGTAATCGTCAACGTCATCCTCGACCAGAAGATCCACACCGAGGGGATGACCGAGGAAGCGGCGATGGCGCTCATGATGAACGAAGGCTTCCAGGAAGAGGGCGAGGCCGCAGGCAAGTGGCGCCGCGCCTGCCTCACCTCCACCCAGCTCTCCACCTATTTCGTCGGCAGCGCCGAGGTGGAAGACATCGTGGCCGCCTACCACCGCAAGCACGGCGAGAAAGTCGCCCCGCGCAGGCTGCACGACGCAATCCTCTCCTTCGGCTCGCCGCCGCCCAAGTACGTGCGCGAGGCGCTGGGCCTGTAGCCTCCGCCCGCCCGGACGAGTTCGCGGCCTTCTGAAGTAATCGCGGACCGAGGTTTCGGCCCGCACCAGGACGGCGCCCGTGGGAAGGCCCCGCGGGCGTCGTCGTGCGTTCCTGCGGAAGTCCTCCGAGGGGCGTCAGCTGCCGCGGCCCACGCGTAAAAATCGCGGTCGACTTGTGATTCTCGGGGCCCTCGTGTGTCCAACAAAGGATGGAGCGGTAGCCCCCGAGAGGGCGCACACGGCAACACCAAGGAGGACCCCCCAATGAGAGACGGAAGAACCCGAGTCTGGACCGCGGCCGCCCTGCTGCTGCTCGCGCACGCCACGAGCGCGCTCGGCGCGGGCTGGGCGCCCGACGGCGCGCCGGTCTGCGACGTCGCCGCGAACCAGTACGACCCGCGCGTCGCCGACGGCGGCGTCAATGGCGTGTACGCGGCGTGGGCGGACTACCGCAACGGCATCGCCGACATCTATGCGGCGCGGCTGGATCCGTGGGGCGTGCGCGCCTGGGGCCCTCTGGGCGCGGCGGTCTGCACGGCCGCCAACGCGCAGGGGTATCCGGCGCTCGCGAGCGACGGGGCCGGCGGCGTCATCATCGCGTGGCACGACGCGCGCAGCGGCGTGGACAACGACATCTACGCGCAGCGCCTGGACGCGGCGGGCAACCCGCAGTGGGCGGCCGACGGCGTGCTCGTCTGCGGCGCCACGGGCCAGCAGCGGTACGTGGAGGTGCTCGCCGACGGCGCGGGCGGCGTGATCGTCGTGTGGGAGGACGGCCGCGGCGGCGTCGACGACGACCTCTACGCGCAACGCCTGGACGCGACAGGAAACGCGCTGTGGACGGCCGACGGGGTGGCTCTCTGCACGGCGGCGGGCAACCAGCTGAACACCGCCTTGCTCGCCGACGGCGCGGGTGGCGCGTTCTTCGCCTGGCTCGACTCCCGCGGCGGCGCGGACATCTACGCCCAGCACGTGGACGCGACCGGAAGCGCGCTCTGGGTGGCGAACGGCGCGGGTGTCTGCACGGCCGCGTCCGCGCAGTATACGCCCGACCTCGTGAGCGACGGGGCGGGTGGCGTCATCATCGCGTGGGAGGATGCGCGCGCGGGGAACTT
>JAOTVO010000392.1 GCA_029863355.1 Candidatus Krumholzibacteriia bacterium | reverse complement strand
GTCGCGCTGGTCATCGCAAGTCTCTTCGCGCTCGACCCGTCGGGGTCGTGGCCGAATGTCAAGAAGGCGCTCCCCTTCGCGGTGGTCCCCGTGGCCGCTTACCACGCCCGCGACGAGCGGGTCGCGCGCGCGGCCATCGCGACGCTCTTCGTCTCGGCGGCGGTGGCCACGCTCTACGCACTGGTTCGGTTCGCCCACGACGGCGGCGTCTTCCCGGCGCGGGTCCGCGGATTGGTCGGGCACCCGCTCACCTACGGCGGGCAGGCGATGCTGCTGCTGTCGCTCTGCGCCGGAGTGGCGCTCGCGGCGCGGGAGTGGGCGTGGCGCGGGGGAGCAGTCGTCCTGGCGTTCCTGGTCACACCTGCCCTCCTGGGGTCGTTCACGCGAAGTGCCTGGATCGGGACGTTCGTCTCGTTCACGGTCATCCTGGCGCGCACGCGCGCGCGGTGGCTCCCGCTCCTCGGCGCGGTGCTGGCCGTGGCGGTCTTTCTACTCCCGGCGGGGTACCGCGTGCGCGCGTTGAGCGCCTTCGACACGCGGAGTATTTGGAACGTCGAGCGGCTGCTGCTCTGGGAGTCGGGCGTGCGCATCGCGCGCGACCACCCGGTCACCGGTGCGGGGCTTCAAGACCTGCGGCCGCTGATCGAGCGCCACCGAAAGGCCGGGGCGCACGAAACGCATGGCCACATGCACAACGTTCCGCTTCAGGTCGCGGCGACGATGGGCGCGATCGGCCTCGCCGCGCTGGCGTTCCTCGGATGGGGGCTCTGGCGCACCGCCTCGTTCGCTCCGCGGCCGCCACCCGGGTTCGGGGCGGGCCTGCGGCACGCCGCCCTCGGCGCGCTCGCGGGATTCATGGCGGCCGGCCTCTTCGAGTGGAACCTAGGCGACGAGGAACTCGTGAATTTCCTGTGCGTCATCGTGGGACTCGCCTTCGCCGTGCGCGCGTGGCAAGGCCCGGCGGTCGCTCCCGCGTCGCCGGCCACGTCGCCGAAGGGCGGGAGCTAGGCTCGTGAACCGGCCGACCGCGCTCATGCTCACGCCACGGCTTCCGTGGCCGCAGGACGACGGCGGCCGCATCGTGGCGTGGCAAAACCTGCTCGCGATGACCGGACAGTTCGACACGACGCTGATCTCGTTCGCTCCACCCGGTGGCGGACCGCCCCTCCCCGCGGAAGCCGCCGCCGCGGGCGTCGAGTTGGTCGCCGTTCCGTTTCACCCGGTCCCGACCGTCCTCGCCGCGGCGCGCGGCGTGTTCGGACGGTGGCCCTACACGCTGGCACGCTATCGCAGCCGCGCCTTCGAGCGAGCCGTGCGCGACGCCGTGGCGCGTCGCCGCCCCGCGCTGGCCTACGTCCACCATCTCCATCTCGCCACCTATGTCGATGCGCTCGGCGGCGTGCCGATGGTCCTGCGCGAGCACAATCTGGAGTTTCAGTGGATGGCGCGATACGCGAAGTCGGTCGGCGCGTCGGCCCGAGGGGCCTACGCCGCGATCCAGTCTTCGCGTCTGCGCCGCGCGGAGGCGGAGCTCTGCCGACGGGCGGCGCTGGTCCTGGCCATTCAAGACGAGGAGGCGCGGACGCTTCGGGCGATTGCGCCGGGCGCGCGGATCGAGACGCTTCCGGTCGGCGTCGATGTCGCCGCGGCGCCGGCGCCGGCGCCCTCGTCGCCGCCCGTGCTGCTCCTGGCCGCCTCGTTCGCGTGGGCGCCGAACGTCGAGGGGGCGATCCGCTTCCTGCGGGAGGGTTGGCCCCGCCTCCGTGCGCGGGCGCCGCACGCCGTGCTTCGCGTCGCGGGCAAGTCGCCGCCCGAGGCTCTTCGCGCGGCCTGCGCCGAGGCCGGCGCCGCGCTGGCTGCCGACGTTCCCTCCATGGGCGAAGAGTATCGGCGCGCGACGCTGCTTCTCGTCCCTCTGTGGGCCGGGGCCGGAGCGCGGGTGAAGCTGATCGAATCGTTCGCCGCGCGGCTTCCGGTGGTGACGACGTCCGCCGCCGCCGCCGGGCTCGACCTCGAGCCGGAAATCCACTATGCGGAGGGAGAGACGCCGGCGGCGCTCGCGGATGCCGCCGCAGCCCTGCTGGCCGCGCCCGAGCGCCGCGCCGCTCTCTCCGCGGCGGGACACGACCTCGCGACCCGGCGTTGGTCGTGGCCCGCCATGGCCGCGCTTCAGGCGCGCCATCTAGCGTCGGCTGCCGCCGGAATGGGTTCGGGGGAGACCGCGGCGTGACCCTGTCTGTCGCGGACATTGCCGCGTCGCGTCGCGCGGCCTATGATCGACCGATCGTGCACGCTACCCTCGCCTCGCCGTCGCCGCCCACCGGACCGAAACCATGTTCGCCCAGCATCGCCAG
>JAOTVO010000072.1 GCA_029863355.1 Candidatus Krumholzibacteriia bacterium | reverse complement strand
GTCGCGAAACTCGGGCCATCTCCGCCGCTTTCACGCCCACGGCAACAACTGGGCCGTCGGCGAGATGCAGGGGCTCGCCCTGATGGCGGCGGCATGGCCCGAGTTTCGCGACGCGCGAGAATGGATTGCCTATGCATCGGAAGTCATGGAGGGCGAGATGGCGCGCCAGGTGTATCCGGACGGAGCACACACGGAGCTAACGTGCAGCTACCACCGCATCACGGCGAGGGCGTTCGAGGACTTCATCGAGACGGCCGGACGCGCGGGCCAGGTGCGCTCCGACGCCCTGCGCTCCGGCGCGGAGCGCATGTGGAGTTACCTCGCACACACGATACGGCCCGACGGCCACGGGCTCCTCAACAATGACTCCGATCTCAATTACACGCGCGCGACGGTTTTGCAGTTCGCCGACTTTTACGCTCGCGACGACTGGCGCTTCGTGGCGTCGAACGGAGCGGAGGGGCTGGCACCGGCACGGGCATCGGTCGTGTTTCCGTGGGCCGGACACGTCGTCGTGCGCAGCGGCTTCGCCGCTGACGCACACTGGGCATTCTTCGACATCGGGCCGTGGGGAACCGGGCACCAGCACGACGACATGTTGCACCTCTCCGTGTCCGCGTTCGGGCGCGATCTCCTCGTAGACGGCGGGCGCTACGGCTACCGCGAGAATGCCTGGCGCGACTACTTCACCGGATCGGCGGCGCACAACGTGATTATCGTCGACGGGCGCGGGCAGCGGTCGGGCCCGGAGCGCGCCGATGCGCCGCTCGACTCCACAGCCTTTGTGTGGGGCGAGGCGTTCGACTTTGCTCGCGGAAGCTTCGACGCCGGCTTCCGTGGCGTCGCGGGTCGCGCGCACCACACGCGTGCGCTCATGTACGTACGCGGCGCGTACTGGATCGTCGTCGACCGTATCGATACGGACCGGCCGCGCCAGGTCACAGCGCTGTGGCACCTCCACCCCGACTGCGCCGTCGCGCTCGAAGGGCTCGAGGCCGTCACCACCAACCCCGACGCGGGCAACCTGCGCGTCGTGCCGCTCGGCGCGGTCGATTGGCGCGTCACGGTCGTAAGCGGACAGAACACGCCGGAGATCCAGGGGTGGTACAGCGCGCACTACAACCAAAGGGTACCCGCGCCGACGGCCGTCTACACCGCGCGCATGACGCAGAGCACGACCTTCGCGTGGCTCCTCCTGCCCGCGCGCGGGGTGCCGGAAAGCCCGCCGGCCACACTGACAGCGGACGGCGACGCAGCGCGCGTCCGCGTGACCATCGCGGGGCGGACGAGCGAGGCAACGGTACCCACTGCGGCTGGCGTGCGGCCCGTCTTGCGATTCGACTAGGAATGGAGCGAGGAATGAACAACGGGACGCCGCTCATAACCGGGGCATCGACCGTCGCGGTAGCCGGCGCGACGGGTTACGTCGGTGGTCGTCTGGTGCCTCGACTGCTCGATGGCGGCTGCCACGTACGCTGCCTGGTTCGCGACCAGCACAAGATCCTGGCACGGCCGTGGGGATCGAACCCACGCGTGTCACTCGTGCTCGGCGACCTGTCGGCGGAGGATACGGTGGCATCCGCGCTGGCGGGCTGCCGCGTCGCCTTCTACCTCGTGCACTCCATGAAGGTGGCGCGCCGGGAGTACGCCCGCCGCGACCGCGAGATTGCCGGACGTTTTGCGCGGGCCGCGCACCGCGCCGGTGTCGCGCGCATCATCTACCTGGGCGGCCTCGGAGAGACGGGGGACGGGCTCAGCGAGCATCTCGCGTCGCGACGTGAGGTGGAGTCGGCGCTCGCGTCGACGCCGGTGCCGGTGACCGTCTTGCGCGCCGCCATGATCATCGGCGCCGGATCCGCGTCGTTCGAAACGCTTCGTTACCTGGTTGAGCGCCTTCCGGTCATGATCACCCCGCGCTGGGTGCACACAGAGTGTCAGCCTATCGCCATCGGCGACGTGCTCAACTACCTCGTCGCCTGCCTCAGCACACCCGAGACGACTGGAAAGACCCTGGATATCGGCGGTGCGGAAGCAGCTACCTACGTGGATATCATGCAGACGATGGCGAGGGCTCTCGGACTGCGGGCGCGCCGCGTGATCCCGGTTCCGGTGCTGACGCCGCACCTGAGCTCGCTGTGGATTCACCTGGTGACGCCGGTGAGCAAGGATATCGCGAGGCCGCTCGCCGAAGGCCTCAGGAACCGAGTGGTCTGCCGAAACGACGAGGCGTCGCGTCTCATGCCCGGTCGCCGGCTGACGATCACCGAGGCGGTGTCCGCGGCGTTGGAAGCGCACAGCGGCGACGGCTCGTCGACGTCGTGGACGGACGCTGGCGTGATACCGGGGGACCCGGACTGGGCCGGAGGCAAGGTGTTCGTCGATCGGCGAGCGACACGCGTGCGCGTCCCGCCTGCCGAGACCTTCGGCGCCGTGTGCCGCGTGGGGGGCAAACAAGGCTGGTACTCGGCGGGCTGGCTATGGCGGTTGCGCGGCGCGATCGATCGCCTCGCCGGTGGTCCGGGGCTGAGCCGGGGACGTCGTCACCCGGAAGAGATCCGCTACGGCGACGCGCTCGATTTCTGGCGCGTGACGGACATCGACCCCCACCGCCGGCTGGCCCTTCGTGCCGAGATGAAGCTGCCCGGCGACGCGGAACTCGAGTTCGCCGTGCAGCCGGACGGACGCGGCACCCGCCTCACGCAGACCGCGCGGTTCAAGCCGAGAGGCCTGGGCGGACTGCTCTACTGGTGGGCCGTGCTCCCCGTGCACCACTTTGTCTTTCAGCGGATGCTCGGCGGCATTCGCCGCGACGCAGAAAAGGGGGATGGGGAGGGGCGGTCGGACCGGGCGCGCCGTGCGGATCGGCGTTAAGCGACCACCGGGACACCGTGCTACAATCGATGCTCCATGCGGAGTCATCTGGCCAACGCCGCCGTTCTGCTCGGTTCCCTGATCTTGATGGAGCTTACGCTCCGCGTGTGGGACCCCATCGGTCTGCGCTACCTCTCCGACGTCCGCCGCTACGCGGCGACGCGCGCGCCGAGCGCGGACTTCTGGTCGCTGCACGGGCCCGGAACCAGCGTGACGGTTCGCGGGATCGACTATCGCTTCAACGCGCGCGGGCTTCGCGGCGGCGAGGTCGCCGTTCCCAAGCCGGCCGGGCGCACCCGCGTGATGATCCTCGGCGACTCCGTCGTGCTCGGGTGGGGCGTGGAGGAAGACTCGCTGTTCATCGGCCGCCTGCAGAGACGGATCGATCCCACTGCCGAGCGCATCGAAGTGATCGGCGCGGGCTGTGGCGAGTGGAACACGCGCAACGAGTGGGAGTGGCTGCGCGCGCGTGGATTCGACCTGGAGCCCGACGCCGTGCTCCTCGTGGTCGTCAACAACGACCTGGATCCGAAGACCAGCGGCCGCACCGCGGTGCCGCTGGAGGAGCTGCGCGCCGTGGACCGGAGCCGCGGCGCGGGGGTGTTCTCTCGCGCGTGGGGGAAGCTCGCGCGCCGAACGTACCTCGGCGGATACGCCCAATACATACGCAAGTCCAGCAGCACGCGCGCGCGGCGCGCCGCCGTGCCTGCGGACGACGATCCGCGCTGGGTGGACGCGCACATGGCGCTCGACGACATGGCGGCGACGTGTGCGGAGCGCGGCGTCGCTTTCTCCGCCTGCCTCTACACGCACGCCGGAGGCGTCGCCGCCCAGCCCGTGCTCGATAAGTTCCGCACGCATCTGGAAGGCTCCGGGGTCGCCCCGGCCTTCATGCCGGAACGACTGTTCGACAAGCGCTACCGCCTGTCGGTGGTCGATACGCACGCCAACGCGGCCGGCCATCGGCTGATTGCCGACACCCTCGAGCCGGTCATCAGCGCGCTGGTTCGCCAGCGAGGCGGCGGTGCGGACGGGGAACCCGGCAGCGAGCGGATGTGAGCCGCCGCCGCTTCTGTGCTACAATCGGCGCGCCGTGCGCCGGCGCAGCCCCGCGGGGCGCGGCCGTCTCAACGTGAACGGGGGCGAACGGGAGTATTTCATGGCCGAGCCTCGTGTCTTCAAGTCCAAGGTCGTCGACGTCTCTTTTGGTGAAGGCGTCACCATCGTAGAGCCGGTGAACCTCTACGGCTGTTCGCTGGACGACGGCGCGTTCGTCGGGCCCTTCGTCGAGATCCAGCGCGGCGTGAAGATCGGCAAGCGCACGCGCGTCCAGTCGCATTCCTTCGTCTGCGAGCTGGTGACGGTCGGCGACGACTGTTTCATCTCGCACGGCACCATGTTCATCAACGACCTCTTCCAGACCGGCGCGCCGGCCTTCGGCCAGGAACACCTCTGGAAGGAGACGCGGATCGGCAACCGCGTATCGATCGGCAGCAACGCGACGATCCTCCCCGTCGCAATCTGCGACGGCGCGGTGGTCGGAGCGGGCGCCGTCGTGACCAAGGACATTACCGAGCCCGGCGTCTACGCCGGCAACCCCGCCCGCCTGCTGCGCAAGCTGTGAAGATTCTCGTCGTCAACAGCTCGCTGCGCCTGGGCGGCGCCGAGTCGATGTCGGTCGAGCTGGCCAACGCGCTCGCGCGCGCGGGTTCGACCGTGGCCTTCGGCTCGGCTCCGGGGCCGCTGCGCGAGAGCCTCGACGGCGAGGTCACCTGGCTGGAGACGGCCAACCCCAGCTTCACGCTCCTGCGCGCGGCGCGCGACATGCGCGCCCGCGCCCGCGCCTTCCGCCCCCAGGTGATCCACGCCCATGGCCCGTCGTGCGCAGTGGCGGCGGCCATGGCGACGCGCGGGATGCGTCCGCGGCCGATCCGCGTGCTCACGCACCATTCGCGCGGCTTCTTCCGCGGCCCGCAAGCGGCGAGCGGCTGGCTCGTGCGGCACGCGGCCGACCATTTCGTGGCCATCACGGCGGACAAGCGCGCGGCGTTCGAGGGATTCGGCGTGGCGGCCGAGCGCATCTCGCTCATCCCCAATTTCGTGGACACGGGCGCGATTGCCGCGCGCGTGGCGGCCGCCGACCGGCGCGCCGTGCGCTCCGGGCTGGGAATCGCAGCGGACGCGCGCGTGGCCTGCATCGCGGGCCGCGCGTTGCCTGAAAAGGGGTTCGATCGCTTTGCGCGCATCGTCGCACTCGCGGCGTCGCGGTTCGAGGGGGAGTTGCACGGCGTGGCGCTGGGCGACGGTCCGGCGCTGGATCAGGCCCGGCGCGCGGCGGCGGACGCGGGCGGCGCCGCGCGCGTGCACTTCCTGGGCTACCAGCGGGACGTGCTCCCGTACCTCGCCGCGAGCGACGTGGTGCTCTTTCCATCGAGCCATGCCGAAGTGCTGCCCATGTTCCTCATCGAAGCAAGCGCGGCCGGTCTGCCCATCGTATGCTCCGGCATTCCGGGAAACCGCGAGGTCGTGCGCGACGGCGAGAACGGCGCCATTGTCGAAGGCGACGACGCCGACTACGCCGAACGCCTGCTCGAGCTGCTGCGCGCGCCGGAGCGGGCGACGGCGATGGGAGCAGCGGGCCGGCGGGCGGCGGTCGAGCGGTTCGATCGCACCCGCGTCGTCGCCGCGACGCTGGCGCTCTACCGGTCCCTCGTCGAGCGCGGGCCGGGGTCGGCACGGTAGGGCAAGCTGGCGTGGCGAATCCCGGACGCCGCCTTGTATAATGGACACACGCGGCCCGGGCCCCGGCGCAAGGAGGAACTATTGGCGTATTTGCAGAAGAAACAGCAGGTCAGCAAGTATCTCGACCCCGCCGTAGTGAGCAAGCTCCACAACATGGAGTTGAAGGCTCGGCTGATCGTCGAGGGTTACATCGCCGGCCTGCACCGTAGCCCCTACCACGGATTCTCCGTGGAGTTCGCCGAGTACAGGCAGTACATGCAGGGTGACAACACCAAGACGGTGGACTGGAAGATCTTCGGCAAGACCGACCGCCTCTACGTGAAGGTATTCGAGGAGGAGACGAACGTGATCGCCAACATCCTCCTCGACAAGAGCGGCTCCATGGGATTCCCGGCGGCGGGCGACCTGGCCGATCTTCAGCACTCCCGCCGCGGCCGGGACGCGGGGGGTGCGGTCGTAGACAAGCTCACGTACGCGGGACTGCTCGCCGCAAGCCTGGCCCTGCTGATGATCCGCCAGCAGGACGCGGTGGGGCTGTGCATGTTCGACGACGAGATCCGCACGCTCATCCCGCACCGCTCGGTGCGAAAGCAGCTCTTCCACATTCTCAACAACCTGGAAGGCGTCGCACCGGGAGCGCGCACGTCGATCAGCCCGGCTCTGCACGAGATGGCGGAGAGAATGAAGCGCCGGGGGCTCATGATCCTCATCTCCGACCTGATGGACGACCCCGAGAAGGTGCTGATGGGGCTCAAGCACTTCCGGCACCGGCAGCACGAGGTGATCGTTTTTCACATCCTGGACCCGCGCGAGATGGACCTGAACATGCGCGAGGAAGTCGAGTTCGAGGACATGGAGACGGGCCGCAGGCTGCGGCTGGAGCCCGCCTTCCTGCGCGAGCAGTACAACCGCGACGTGGCCGCGTGGATCGACAAGCTGGAGCGCGGTTGCCGCCAGCACCACATCGACTATAACTTGCTGCGCACCGACACGCCGTTCGACCAGGCCCTGACGGCGTACCTGGGCAAGCGGCACCGACTGGGGTAAGAACAGGGGCACGCGTTGAATTCCCGACGCGCATGCACTCGCCCATCGGGCCGTTGACGCGAGTGCATGAGCGGAGACGGCCCGATGGGCGAGTGAACAACTAGGATGAAAGATGTTCGGACTGAGCTTTCTCAATAGCATGTTCCTCGTGGGCCTGGTCGCGGCGGCCGTGCCGGTGATCATCCACCTCCTGAACCGGCGGCGCGTGCGGCGCGTGCGCTTCAGCTCGCTCGAGTTCCTGGACGAGCTCAACCGCCGGCGCATGAGCAAGATCAATCTGCGGCGCATCCTGATCCTCGCGCTGCGCACCCTGGCCGTGATTCTGCTGGTAGCGGCGTTCGCCAGACCCACGCTGCGCGGCGCGTTCTTTCTGCCCGGAAAGGCGCCCAAGAACGTGATCATCTGCCTCGACGCCAGCTACAGCATGGGGGTCGAGCAGCCCCGGGGCACCGCGTTCACACTGGCCAAGGACGTCGCGCGCCAGGTGGTGGACGAGGCGGGCAAAAACGACGCCATCAACCTCGTGGTATTTGCCGAGCGGTCCGAGGCGCGCCTGGAGCGCGGCACGCGCAACCGGTCCCTGGTCAAGAGCGCCATCGATGAAGCGGCCATGACGGCGGAGACGACCTCGATTCGCCGTGCTGTCGACCGGGCGTTCTCGCTCATAGAGGAGAGCGACGTGCGCGGGGGCGAGATCTACGTGGTCTCGGACTTCCGCTTCAACGAGGACTCGGTCCTGGTCGATCCCGCGCGCGCGCGCGATGACGTGCGCGTCTACTTCCTGCCCGTCTACGAGGACGACGCGGACAACGTCAGCATCGATCGCGTCCTGGTGCCGCGCAAGCTTTTGCGGCCCGGAGAGGTGATCCGCGTGAGTGCCACCGTCACCAACCACGCGCGGGCCAGCGCGGCGAGCTTCCCGCTCGAGCTCTTCGTGGACGGCGCGCGCAAGGCGGAGAAGCTGATCGAATTGGCACCATCGGCGACGGCATCGGTGACGTTTCCGGTGTCGTTCACGTCGTGGGGCGCCTACCGCTGCGTCCTCGCCAAGAATCGCGACCGCCTGCCCGTGGACGACGAGCGGTACTTCATACTGGAAGTCTCGCGCAGCGTGCCGGTGACGCTCGTGCGCGGGCGCCGCCGCGTGGGCACGGCGCCCGACGCTCCGGCGGCGGGCTTCTTCTATCTGGAGAAAGCCCTCAACCCCCGCACCAGCGGCGAGGGCGAGTTTCTGGTCAAGACCATCGACGAGAAGGACGTCACGGCCGCCGCGCTCCCGGCCGGCGGCGTGGTCGTGTGGGTGGACCCGCAGCAGCTCGAATCGAACCGGCTGGCGCTGCTCGAGCGTTACGTCCGCCGCGGCGGCGGGCTCATGGTTTTCCTCGGCGGCAGCGACCGCCGCCTGTGGCAGAGCCACGACTTCCGCACGTTTCTGGGGATGCGTTCGGCGGCCATGCGCGCCAGCGATGTCCAGGTGGGCTACACGTCGTTCCGGCAGGATCATCCCGTCTTCGCGATCTTCGACGATGAGGAGCTCGAACTGCTGACCCGCACGCGCGTCAGCTCGTACGTGAGCGTGACGGGCGTAGCCCCGGACTCCGTGATCGCATACACCGGCGGCGGCGACCCCGCGATCTGGGAGTGCGCGCGGGGCCGCGGGCGCGTGCTCGTTTTCGCCGCGGCGCCCGATCTCGAGACCGGCGACATCCCGCTCTCACCGATGTTCCTGCCGCTGGTGCATACGTCGGTCTCGTACCTGGCCAGCGCCGGCGGGGCTCAGCGCCAACGCGAGAATTACGCCGGGCGGCAGCTGTTTTTCGACACACCGACGCTGGCGGTGGTGTCCTCCCAACTCGTCGTCCGGGATCCCGGCGGTCGCCTCATCCGCCCCGTCGTCTTCGAGACGCAGCCGGGCGAGGCGCAGGTGATTTGCGAGCAGCCGGCGGCGGTCGGCTTCTACGAGCTCCTGCGCGACACGACGGTGGTGGCCCGGGCGCCCGTCAACGTCGACGCGCGCGAGTCGAACGTCACCGCGCGCAGCCTCGACGGGGCCGCAGACGCGGGCTCGGTGGTGGGCACGGGCGGAGACTTCGCGGCAAACCTGGCCGCTGAGCGTCAGGGGCGCGAGGTCTTCGCCGTCTTCGTCCTGCTCGCCGCCGCGGCGCTGGTGGCGGAATCCATCCTGGGGCGGCGAGTGTAAGGCGTCCTGGCGCTTGAACTCGGCGCCCGCCGCCCTTATCTTCACAGGACCATCCAACCCCCCGGCTGCAGAGCGCGCCGGGCTTTTCGTGTTGGCGTGATCGAGTGAAAGACGGCACCCAGGAGATTCCTCGCCCCGCCGCGAGCCCGCTGGTCGGGCGCGTGGCCCGAAGCGAGCGCACCACGCTCGTGCGCGCCGCGCTGGAAAACGCGGGCGGCGGGCGCGTGCACGTGTCGGGGCTGCGCGGGACGTCCTTCGTGCTCCTGGCCGAGGCGCTGCGCGACCGTCTCTCGCGCCCGCTCCTCGTCATCTGCCCGGACGACGAGGCCGCCGCCGACACGCACTCCGACTTCCGCACGCTCTCGTCCGCCCGCGCGCTGCTGCTGCCCGAGCGCGACATCCTCCCGCACCGCTACGAGACGCGGGAGAACCCGACCGTTCGCGGCGACCGCAACGACTGCCTCAACCGGATCGCGGCCGGCGAGGTCGACGTCGTCGTCACCAGCCTGCTCGGCTTTCTCGAGAAGACGCTTCGACCGCAAACGCTGCGCACGCACCGGCGCGTGATCGGGGCCGGCGAGCACCTCGATCTCGAGGAGCTGCGCGAGTACCTGGTGGTGGCCGGATACGACGCCGTGCCCGTGGTCGAGGAAACCGGGCAGTTCGCCGTGCGTGGCGCCATCGTGGACGTGTTCGACCCCTCGTGGGACAACCCGGCGCGCATCGAGCTATTTGACGACGAGGTTGCTTCCATCCGCTCCTTCGATATCGACACGCAGCGGTCGATCGCCTCGCTCGAGTCGACGGCGATCTTGCCGGCCACGAGCGTGCCGTTCGAAGAGGAAGCGGTGGCTGGAGCCGGAGATTACCTTCGCTCGCGTGGGTTCGACGAGGATCTGGTCGCGCGCATCGAGGAGGAGGTGAGAACGCACCGCGCGTCGTACCTCTGGCGACGCTACGCGCCGGCGCTGGGCTTGACCGGCGAGTTGCTCGAGTTCTTCCCTCGGCCGCCGGTGGTCGCCTTCTCGGACGCGGCTTCGATCAACCGTATGCATCGCCGTCTCCGCGAGAACATCGCGCGTGCCGCATCGCACCCGGAGGACGAGTTCCCGCTTCTCGCCCCCGACGACTACCTTCACGCCCCCGACTGCTTCGACGGTCGCGCGTGGGCCACGTTGTGGCGCTGGGACCTGGCCGCGCAGGCGGAAGCGGCGCCGGAGGAGGGCGAAGACGCGGGGCCGTATCCGCCGCCGACGGACCGGGAGACGCACACACGCTTCCTCACCGGCTCTCACCCGAGCGTGGCGGGCAGTCTCGAGCCGCTCGTCGAGCAGCTACGAAAATACGCGACCAAGCGCCTAGACGTTCACGTCTACGCTGAGACGGCGACGCAGCGCGAGCGCCTCGCCGACATGCTCGACGAGGCCGAGGAGCTCGTGCACATGCCGGTGGGATGGATCACGTCGGGATTCGTGTGGGAGGAGATGGGGCTGGCGTTGCTCACCGACCACCAGATCTTCGGGCGCATGCTCGCGCGACCCCACCGCCGCGAACAGCGCCGCCGCGTCCAGGGTATCCGTCACGAGCACCTGCAGCTCGGCGACGTCGTGGTTCACGTCGACTACGGGATCGGTCGTTTCGTGGGGCTGGAGGTGCTGAGCG
>JAOTVO010000081.1 GCA_029863355.1 Candidatus Krumholzibacteriia bacterium | reverse complement strand
CCGCTGGAGGACTACACGGCGAAGCACCGCGGCGGCAAGGGCATCATCAACATGAAAACCACGGCGCGCAACGGCAAGGTGGTGGCAATCAAAGAAGTCAAGGACGAGGATCAGATGATGCTGATCACGAAGAACGGCATCGTCATCCGCTGTCCCATCGCGCAGGTGTCGGTCATCGGCCGCAACACGCAGGGCGTTCGCCTCATCAATCTCGAGGAGAACGACCGTGTCGTGGACGTGGCGCACCTCATCACCGAAGAGGAGGATTGATGGCGATCCTCGACGGAAATCTGGAGAAGGTGTCGGAGTTCACGATCCGCCGCCTCTCGAATTACTTCCGCATATTGAGCGAGCTCGAGAAGCGCGGCGTGGTGACGGTATCGTCCGCTTCGCTGGCCGAGCTTGGCGCGATCACGTCCGCGCAGGTGCGCAAGGATCTTTCCTACTTCGGGAGTTTCGGCACACGAGGCCTGGGCTACAAGGTGGTGGAGCTCAAAGAAGCCATCGTCGCCATTCTGGGTCTCGACCGCCGCTGGACGCTTGCCCTCTTCGGCGCGGGCTTCCTCGGCCACGCCCTGTTCTTCCACGATGGCTTTCGCGAGGACGGCTTCCACTTCATCCACGTCTTCGACGTGGACGACGCCAAGGTCGGCACGAAGTGGCGGGACGTGGCCATCACGCACCAGCGTCACGCAGCGGAGTCGTTGCGGCGCGAACCGGTGGACATCGGGGTGATCGCCACCCCGCCGTCGGCGGCGCGCGACGTGGTGGACCTCGTCGTGCGCGGCGGCGTCAAGGGCGTGCTCAATTTTGCCCCCACCCAGGTCCAAGTGCCGGAGGGGGTCTGGCTGCGCAACGTCAACCTCGCCGTCGCGCTGGAAAGCCTCAGCTTCTACCTGTCGCAATAGGCCCCGGCCGCCGAGGTGCGGCCCGCGCGAATGATCTGTTGACACCCGAACAGTCGAATACTATATGAAGGACTCGCCTGGTGCCGCACGCGGCGGCACGCGGCGGGATTTTATGCAAGTACATGCAATGACAATGGCTTACAGAATTGCCGCGGTGGCGGTATGGATCGGACTCACCGTTGCTCCGGCGCCCCGCGCCGGCGAGGAAGCGCCTCCCCCCGCCGGCCCGCAAACGGAAGCCGAGCAAAATCAAGCGGTTGCCTTCCCGTCCACGGCGCTGCGCGTCGCACCCGGCCGCGTGGCCTTCGTGCTCACCCCGCGGGGTCGGTGGGTCGGATTCGGCCCGGCCGACGGGGCGCCCATTCTGGCCCAGGGCGGCGTGACCGTTCTGGGCGAGGTGGACGGCGCGCTCGTCGCGATCCTCGACGCCAGGCGGGGCGGACTGCGCGTCGTCTCGCGCTTGAGCGGCGACGAAGTCGCGCAAGAGGGCGCCCCGGGCGGCCTGCGCTATCCCTCCGCGCGTCCCGACGACGACGGCGACGGCGAAACCAACGAAGATCGTCTCGACGGCGTCGACAACGACGGCGACGACCGTGTGGACGAGGACTTCGCCGCCATCGGCGACGAGATGATCACCACCACCTACGCCACCGACGCGGCCGGCGGGCCGGACGGCGTGGCGGTCGAGGTGCACCAGGAGTGCTACGCGTGGTCGCTTCGCCACATCGACGGCATGGTGGCGATGCGCATGGTCGTGCGCAACCGAGGCGAGCGCGCGATCCCGCGCCTGCGCCTCGGCGTGTCCTTCGCGGCGCCGCGCGCCTACGAAGTCGAAAGCGCGGTCGTGGGCGGCGCCAGCCGCGACAGCGCGTTCGGCAAGCGGCTCTCCGCCAAAGCGATGGTGCTGCGACGCGACGCCGAGGACTGGGTGGCCGCGCTCTTCTTCTCGCCCGCGGGCCTCGGTGAAGCCGACGCATCGTGGGTCACGGGCGCTTCCGCCACCGAGCGGCGCCTCCAGGACCTCGTCGCGGCGGCCGTGAGCGAAGAGGCGCTGGCCGCGCCGGCCGGCCCGCGTGAGATGCACGGCGCCGACGCGGCCCCGGCGACACCGTCGAGCCCCACGGCGAGCCCCGAGCGGCAGTTCGTCTACGGCGTCTCCCCGGAGCTGGGCACGCTGGGACCGGGCGACGAAGTAGAGGTGTACGTGGCGCTCGTCGCGCCGCCGTCGGGCGAGCGGGCCTCGCGCGCGCTCGACCATGCCTACCGCACGGTAGTCGGCGACGGCATCCACCGCATGATTCCACCTCCCGTCTCGCTCACCCGCCGCGTCGTGTGGGGTACCTACGAGCTGCGCTTTCCCCCCGACGCCGACGCCGGCGTCACCGTGACCCTTGCCGCGTTGCGCGACGAGGGCGTCAACCCCAACCAAATCGTTTACCTCACCGGCGTGGATCTGCGCGCGACGAGTCGGATGGAGACGCCCGGCGGCGACGTGGTCATGCGGCTCTCGGGAGAGTCGGCGAGCCTGTTCGAGGACGGCGACAAGGTCGTGCTGCACGGGCGCATGAGAGACGGCGAGTGGTTCGACGCCATCCTGCAACCCGCGGTGGGAAGGGGCGTGGAGACGGCGGAGCTCTACTTTGCGCACGCGGGCAAGCTCGACGAAGCACTCCTCGTCGCTTCACCCAACCCGTTCCGCGACGCCACGAACATCGCCTTCGAGGTGCCCGCGCGCGTGATCGACGAGGGGGGCAACGAGCTCGCCTTCGGCGGCGCCGTCGAGGCGAGCGTGAAGATCTACAACGTGAGGGGACGCCTGGTGAGCACGCTGGTCGATGCGACGTACAGCCCCGGACGCTACCATACCAGCTGGGCGGCGCAGGACGAGGCGGGGAGCGCGGTGGCCAGCGGCGTCTACTACGTGAAGCTCCAGATCGGCAAGCGCTACATCACCAAGCGCATCGTCCAGCTCAAGTAACGCGCGCGCCCGGTCGGGCGATCGCTACCGCGCCGGCTTCTCGCGAACGCCGGTCGGCACCTCGAACATGTCTTCCATTACGCGCCCCTCCGCCTTCGGCACGGGCACTTCCAGAACCTCTCCGCACGTCGAGCAGACGTCGCGCTGGTCGTAGACGAGCGCGACCGTTTCCCCCTGGCGGACGTCGGGCCCCAGCGCCAGGCAGAAGAGGCGCCGGCAGCCCTCGCAATCGTCGCCGTGGTGCTGGAAGCCGCCGTGGGCGTCGTCGTGCCGCCCGTGGTCGGCGGTGACGAGCAGCGTCGTCTGCCCCTCGTAGAAGGGGTCGGCCTGCAGCGAGTTCCACGTCTTCCACAGGAGCGAATCCACGTTGGCGATCGCGTCCAGGTAATCCTGCCACACGCCCGAGTGCCCCTTGAGATCCACCTGCGGAAAGCAGGCCAGCACCACGTGCGGCTTCTCGTCGGCGAGCACGTCCATCAGGGCGTCGTAGACCGCCATGTCGGTGGCGAAGCCCACGCGCTCGCTGGCGCCGTAGACGGCGCCGTAGTCGGGGTCGGTTCCGTGCGAGCACACGTAGAGCTTCGATTTGCCCGACACCACCCAGGTGTCCGACATGGGCGCGCCCGTGGCGGCGCGGTAGTACTCGAAGAGCGTCGGACGATCCGGGCGCGTGTTCCCCTGGTTGTCCACCGTCTGCCACGTGCCCGTCATGATGCTGGCGTGCCCGGGGTTGGTGAGCGTGAGCCCGTCGTTGCGGAAGTTGGTGAAGAGCGTGCCCTGCGGGCGAAGGTCGTTCCACATGTGCGGCATCTGCGCGTGCGTCGTGTCGTCCCACAGCTCCGTCGCGCGCGGGCCATCGATCACAAAGACGACGAGCTTCGACCCCGCCTGCACCGGCTGCGCGGCGGCGCCGATCTCAGCGCTATTATTGCAACTCGAGAGCGCGCAGAGCGCCAGTACCGCGAGGGTGATAGATATGAGCTTCATCGCAAGCGCCTCCGGCGTGGGGGTCTTCGCCCATTCTAGCGTCCCGGCCCGCGCGAATCCAGCCTGGAAAAGGCGGGCCGATTGACTCCTGCCTCGAGTAGCCCGGGCGCCTCGACACGCAGCCCAGCTAGCTCGCGGCGATCCCCTCGTAGAGGGCGAACACGCGTGAGGCCCATTCTCCCACGGTGTGGTTCTCGTACACGAGCTTGCGGTTGGCTGCGGTCATCGTCTCGCGCTCGGGCGGCGACCAGGCGAGCACACGCTCGATGGCTTGGGTCAACGCTTCTACGTTCTCGCTGGGGAAGCGCACGACGCCGGGCGCGGCGCGTGTCCACTCCATCCCGCGGATGTCGCTGGCGACCACCGGCAGGCCGGCGGCCATGGCCTCGGCGATGGCGTAGGGGAAGCCTTCGACGCGGCTAGCAGAGAGGAACAGGTCGGCGGCGCACAGGTACCCGGCGAAGTCATCGGTCGGCGCAGCGATCCGCAGCCAGGGGGGGATCCCGCCTGGAAAGCGCGCATCCACGTAGGCGCGCAACGCTTCCGTCCCGATTACGACGAGCCTGACGTCGCCGCGACGCTCGGCCACGCGCGCGGCTGCGTCGATGGCCAGGTCTGCGCCCTTGAAGCGCGGATGCCAGCCGGAGAGGAGGATGACGCGGTCATCCGCGGCGACGGTGAAGGCCTCGCGCACGGCCATGCGCGTGCGCACCGCGGGGCGCTCGAGCCGGCTCACATCGACGCCGTTGGTAATCACGTGCGCGCGGTGGGCGGACAGACCGCGCTCGGTCATCGTGAGCAAGCCGCCCTCGGAGACGACGATGGTGTGCACGTCGCGAGCGATCAGGCCGTACTTGACGAGATCACGAACTCGGCGCGGCAGCGAAGGCGCCACAGCGTGTGGCGAGTGCAGGTGCCATACGGCGGTGCAGGGCCGAGCGCGCGCCCGGAGCCACCTCGATGCGAGCCATACCGGGATGGTGGAGGGCACGAAGTGCGCGTGGAGGATGCAGGCCCGCTCGCGCCCTGCGATCGCGGCGACCTCTCGCGCAAGCGCGAACGCGGAGGGTGTCGACAGCAGTTGGATCGCCGCCGGGCCCGCGGCGAGCTCGCCGAACCAGTCACGCTCCCGCGCCGCCCGAGGCAAAGCCAGGACCTGGCGCCAGCCCGCCTGCGCGAGCCGTTCGCCCAGCGCCACGAGCGAAGCGATGAAACCACCGCCATGAGGCGCGGCGAACCACGCCACCTGTAGCACGGTCGGCGCGTCGGTCGCCGCCGGCAGGCGCCTTCCGTCTGCTCGACTGTTCATCTGCCCCATTATCCTCTGCTTGCGCTCCACCGCGCAAGCGCGCGATGCCTAGAAGTAGTACCGAAGCGACGCGTAGAAGGTGTCCGGGTAGGTGCCGAACTCGGAGCGCAGGATGGTCGGCGCGGCGCCGGCGTAAAAGGGATCGGTAGGGGGCGCGTAGACCATGGGGTCGCTCCGCGGGCGCTCGCCGAATCCCGCAAAGCCGCCCGCCGAGAGGTAGAAATTCTCCCGCACGTTGTACTCGACGATCGGCGCCAGCATCCACGAGCCGTCGGAAAGACCGACGAGCGCGCTGGCAGTGACGGTCCAGAGCGGCGTCGCCGGCCAGGAGAGGCCCGGGATGAGGTAGTGGCGTCCGAGGAGATAGACGGCGCCGTCGGTGTAGGCGGGCGTGGTGGCGGCCAGGTTGTACAGCACGGGGTCGCTCGCGCCGGCGCCGTTGTAGTGATACTCGGCGTAGAGGTAGGTGCCGTTGCCGAGGCTGTAGTCCAGGCCGGCCGAGAGGCGAGCGTAGGCCTCGCGATCGACGGCGGTGCCGGCGGCGGGTGAATCGGAACGGGCGTCGTCGTCGTTGCGCACGGCGGCGACTTCCAGCCAGGTGCCGGCGCCGCCCAGGGCGCGCGCGAGGTCGAGGCCGGCGAGGCTCTGGCGCCGGAAGCGCATGGCGAGCACGGCAATATCGGTGTGCGCCGCGGAGAACTTCACGCGCGCGTATGCCGCGCTGTTATCCACGGCAAGATCCTCGCCGGCGATATAGCCCGCGTCGACCTCGCCGAGCGCGCCGGCGGGTATGCGCGCGCGCGCGGCGTCCACGCCGATGCGGTGCTCCGTGTCGATCTCCGTGAAGAGAAAGGGCGCGATGACGTCGGTGGGGTTGATGCCACGCGCGGAGCCCCACGCGATCGCCTGCCGGCCCACGTGCAGGTCGAGCGCGGAGAGGCGCAGGGTGACGAAGGCGCGGTCGAGGTTCTGCAGCACGACCAAGTTGTCGGTGGTGTCGGGACTCCCCGGCAGCAGAAACGTCTTCAGGTCGGCGACGCGGTAGGGAGAGACGGCGCCCTCTGCGGCCAGCGGGTTGAGGCGCGCGTAGTCGTCGTCCTGCACGCGAGGGACGAAGTTGTACGCGAGGTCGACGTCGAGGCGCTCCGCAGCCGGGAGCCACGCCTCGACGCGCGTGCGCAGGTTGTCGGCGAGGAGCGTCCGCCCATCCCGTGGTTCTCCGCCCGCGTCGTCGTTGGCGCCGGGCAGCCGCTGCACGATGAAGAAGGTCTTCACGTAGCCGCCTACGCGCGCGGCGGAAGCCGTTCCGGCGAGCGACAGTACAAACAACGCTGCCAGCAGCGCGCGTACCTCAGGCGCGATTCTCATCGGAATCGATGACGCCGTCGCGGAGCACGATGAGGCGCCGCGCGCGCTCCATGACGCGAGGGTCGTGCGTGGAGAAGAGGAACGTCACCCCGGACGACTCGTTCAAGCCGCGCATCATCTCGATAAGCTCGACGGCGGTCTGCGAGTCGAGGTTGGCGGTGGGCTCGTCGGCCAGCACCAGCGAGGGGCGCGCCACCACGGCCCGCGCCACGGCCACGCGCTGCTGCTGTCCCCCGGAGAGGTCGCTGGGCCGCCGCCGCTCCATGCCCGACAGTCCCATCGTGGCGAGCTGCTCGCGCACGCGCGCGCGCCGGTCGTGCTCGCTCACGCCCTGCAAGAGCATGACGTATTCGATGTTCTCCTCCACGCTCAGCACGGGGATCAGGTTGTAGGCCTGGAAGACGAAGCCGACGTGATCGCGTCGGAAGTCGGAGAGCTCGCGCCCGTCCATCTCGGAGATGAGCTTGCCGTCGAGCCATATGCGGCCCGTGGTCGGATTGTCGAGTCCGGAGACGAGGTTGAGCAGGGTGGTCTTGCCCGACCCCGACGGCCCCACGATGGCGGTGAACTCCCCGCGCGCTATGGTGACGTCCACTCCGCGCACGGCGCGGACGGGCACGCCGTGGTCGGCGTACTCCTTGGTCAGCTCTTCGGTGACGATGACGTTTCCGTTTTCTTTCACGATGACTCCTACATGGCCCGGCGCATCGCGGTGGCGGGCGCGACCCGGCCCGCGTGGAAGGCCGGATAGATGCCGACGAGCGTGGTCAGAACGAGAGCCCAGGCGGGATAGACGACGTACTGGCTCCACTGTAGGAGCGGATAGATGCGGTCGCGAATGGTCACGCCCCCCATTTCGATGTTGCCGTAGTCTATTCCCACCCGCGAAATCCACAGGGTCAGGCCGAACCCCAGGAACATCCCGATGACGATGCTGACCACGGCCAGGGACGCCGCCTCGAGCATCACCAGGCGCAAGAGCGCGCGCCGGCGCGTGCCCAGCGCGCGCAGCACGCCAAACTCGAACATGCGCTCGTAGATGGACATGAACAGCGTATTGATAATGCCCAGCGCAACGACGCCGAAGAGGATGGCGCCGCTGATGGCCAGGTTGAGGTTGGACATGCGCAGAATAGTGGCGATCTGCGGCAGGAGCCCCGGCCAGCCCAGCGCCTCGTTGCCGCCCGTCGAGAGCTCGCTCCATAACGAAAGCGCCGGGTCGCGCGCCGTCTGCGGATCGGCGAACGCGACCGCCACCTCGTGGGCGCCGTCGTCCCCCAGGGCCAGCATAGCGCGCGCGCGGCTCAGCCGGACGAACGCCATGCCCTCGTCCATCTCGCGAATGTTGAAGTGATAGATGCCGGAGACGCGGAAGAGCTCCTGGGCCAGATCGCCCGTGCGGGCCTGCGTTGCGGTCAGGACCACGCGGTCGCCGATCTCCACCTCCAGCAGGTCCGCCAGCTTGCTGCCGATCACGATGTCGCGCTCGGCGTCGCCCGCGAAGAAGGCGCCGTCGCGAATAGCGTCGTCTATCTGGGACACCGCGCGCTCGCGGTCGGGCTCGACGCCGATCATGGCGACGCCCGTGGAGTTGCGCGGCGACGCGATCATCGCGAAAGTCATTGCGCGCACCGCGTAGCGGTGGACGAGCGGCGACCGGTCCAGGCGCGCGGTGACGCTATCCAGATGCACGATGGTGAGGTCGACATCGTACGTGCCCCGGAACTCCTTCCGGTGAATCTGCGCCTCACCGAGAAACGACGCCGTCGCCGAGCGGATCATGTAGCGGGACATCCCCTCGAAGAGCGCGTCCACGAAGATCATCGCCGCCAGACCGATACCGATGGCGGTGCCGGCGATGAGCGTGCGGCGCTTGTTGCGCAGAATGTTGCGCCAGGCGAGCTTCATCATGAGGGGCCCATGCAACGCAGTCACCTCACACCGATCGCATCGCGGCCGCGGGCGCCGTGCGCGCGGCCCGCAAGGCGGGGAAAGTGGAGACAATGGTGGCCGCGAGCATCACGACCACTGCTGGAATGACGAAGCTCCGCACGTTGATCTCCGCGTACATGTCCTTGAACTCGACGCCCTGGAACGAAAGCTCCTCGGGCAGCGACACGCCGTGGATCGTGAGCCAGTAGTTGACGCCGAGCGCGATCACCGCGCCGACTGCGACGCTCATCACGGCCAACAGGGTCGTCTCGCTGAGCACGAGCGCGAACACGTGGCGCGGCCGCGTGCCCATCGCGCGCAGCAGACCGTACTCGCGCGTGCGCTCGAGCACGCTCATGAGCACCGTATTGAGCACGCCCACGGCTACCACGAGCATGATGATGAAAATCCCGATCCAGTTGCCCTCCTGGTCGGTCTTCATGGCCTCGTAGAACGACTTGGCGAACACCTGCCAGGGCTCGACGGCGAGGTCGGGGCG
The DNA here is from genome assembly GCA_029863355.1 of Candidatus Krumholzibacteriia bacterium. Next base: position 876 of record JAOTVO010000081.1, on the reverse strand, counting down.
CTCGAGCGCCACCGCGATGTCGTCGGCCAGCCGAAAGAGCCCCTTGAGTCCATCGGCCACCACGACGATCTCGTGCGCGCGGTCCGGCAGCACGAACAGCTCCTGCGCGTCCGCAATGTGCAGCCACACGGCGGACTGGTCGGTGGCGTTGTCACCGCTCTCGACGATGCCGGCGATCGTGTAGAGATCGTTGGCGAGCGACCCGTCCGCGCCCTGCGAGAGAATCACCAGCTCGTCGCCGACGGCGGCGCGCAGCCGGCGGGCGACGCCGCGGCCGACCAGGGCCTGGTAGCGGCCCGCTTCGCGCGCGAGCGGCGCGCCTTCCACTACGCGGTCGTCGAAGTCCGTCGCGGCGTGCTCGCGCCCCGGATCGATGCCCACCACGCTCACGCCCGCGCTCTTCTCGCCCACCGCGGCCAGGCCGGCGGCCAGCACGCGCGGGGCCCAGCCGCGCACGCGGGGCTGCGCGTCGAGCGCGCGCCCCACCTGGTCGGCGCCCGCGATGGTGCGCTCGAGCTTGGGCCGGTCGCGGTAGGATGCCTCGTGGATCTGGATGTGGCCCAATCGCGTGCGCGTGAACTGGTCGATGATGTCGTTGTAGGCGCCGTCCTGCCAGGCGATGGATACCGAGGCCAACGCGAAGCCGCCGGCCATGGTGAGCGCGGTGAGGAGCGACCGTCGCTTCTGGCGGAGCACGTTGCGGAGCGCAATACGGACGATCATGGTTCAGCGGGGCGAGCGCAGGTGGCGCAGCGTAAAGATCTCCTCGTCGACGGGGACGTCGAAGACGATGTCCGTGTAGCGCATCACCGTCTTGCGCCCTTTCTCGTTCTCCGGGACCAGCTCGAGCACGGCGGGGATTGTACGCGCGCCGAA
>JAOTVO010000391.1 GCA_029863355.1 Candidatus Krumholzibacteriia bacterium | reverse complement strand
CACCTACGTCCGCGACGCCGACGCCATCGTCGGCTTCGACACCAAGTACTGGACCTTCTCCGGTGGCCTGAGCGTCTACTTTCCCTGACCCGGCGCGGCCGCGCTCAGCGCTGCCCCGCCGCGATGGCCAGAATGCCGACGAACATCCCCACCTTGAGCATCCAGCTCACGCGCGCGAAGGCGCGGCGCTCGGGGCGGCGCACCACGACCACGGCGGCGACGACCAGCAGGGGCACGACGAGAGCCTCCATGAGCCAGAAGTACGTCGGTCCGTAGTAGCCGGCGATCGCGGGCGCCGGCAGCGCCGCGGCCAGGAACAGCATCAGGCCGGCCGCCACCGCCCCGGCGCGCCGCGGTCCCAGGCGCACGGCCAGCGTGTGCACACCCGCCGCCGCGTCGCCGGCCAGATCCTCGCCGCCCTTGACGACCTCGCGACTCATGACGAACACGAAGGCGATCGCCATGGGCACCAGCGCCGCACCGGGGCGCCCCGCCAGAATCGCGCCCGCGAGGAAAGCGCTGGACGCGATCGCCGCCACCAGCACGTTGCCGGCCAGGAACACGCGCTTGGCGCGGGCCGCGTATCCGAAGAGCGCCGCCTGCCAGGCGGCCACCAGCCAGGCCACCCGCGCGGGCAGGAGTGCGGCCGCCGCCGCGCAGGCGGCGACGGTGAGCACCGCGTAGTAGACGAAGGCACCGCGCCGTCCCAGACGCTCGGAGGGCAGCGGCCGGCGCGGCTTGTTCACCCGGTCGATCGATACGTCGTAGCAATCATTGATGACGTTGCCCGCGCCGGTGACGAGCGCGGTGACGGCCGCGGCGACGAGCGCCTCGCCCACGCCGCGCCCGCCGGCGACGGCATAGCCGACCACCACGGAGAGGGCGGCGGCGGCCATATTGTGGGGCCGGATGATCTCGACGGCGGCCACCAGACGCGTCAGCATGGCGCGGCTACTCTAGCGGACGGTCAGGTTGTCGCCCGGAGACGCCCACTTCCGTCGTCCCTCGAGTCGGCCGCCCGGTAGCTGGCCCGCGCCTCCTCGGCCATTCCGGCTCGGTCGTAGGCGACGCCGAGGTAATAGAACGCCCGTGGATCCTCGGGGGCAAGCTCGGTGACGCGCTTGAGCGGCGCGATGGCCTTGGCGGGCTCGTTCAGGCGGTTGTAGCACAGACCGATGTAATAGAGCGTGGCCGGATTCTCGGAGTCCGCACGCAGGGCCTGCTGCAGAATCTTGAGCGCCTTGGCGTACACGCCCATGCGGCAGTACACGAGGCCCACGTAGTAGTGCGCCGTCGCGTGTGCGGGGTCGAGCTTGAGCACCTTCTTCAGCGCGCCTAGTGCCCCGTCGAAATCGCGCACGGCGTACAGCGCGAGGCCCAGGTTCAGGTGCGCTTCCACGCTCTCGGGATCGATTCGGATCGCCGATTCGAACTCGCGAATCGCGCGCTCGTGACTTCCGCGCTCGCCGTAGAGGGCGCCCAGGTTGAAATGGGCTTCCGCGCTGGTGGGATCGCACTGCAGCGCGCGGCGAAAGAGCTCCATCGCCTGCGCGCCTTTTCCGCGCAGGTCGAGGAGACAGCCCAGGTTGGTGTAGGACTTCGCGTGGCCGGGGTCGAGTGCTATGGCGCGCAGATAGCATTGCTCCGCGGCCTCGCGCCGTTCGTGCCGGGCCAGCGTAACGCCGTAGCGATAGTGGCACTCGGCGTTGCGCGGCTCCAAGGCGAGGGAGCGCTCGTGCGCCGCGATCGCCGCCGGCAGGTCCCCGAGCCGCTCGACGATGCGACCCAGGTAGCAGTGCGGGAGCGCGCGCTCGGGCCGTTGCGCCGACAGCCGCTCGAAGCACTCGCGCGCCAACCCCAGCTCACGGCGCTCGAAGAGGAAGATCGCCGCGGACTCGCAGACGTCGGGCGGCAGATCCCCACGTCCCGCCAGCGCGCAGCACGCGCGCAGCGCCTGGTCGCGGTGCCCCTCGTCCCAGAGGGCCAGGACGAGCTCCAGCACGGTGCGCGCGTCGTCCGTTCCCGCTTCCACGCGGCGGCGCAGGTCCACCAGCCGGCGCGACTCGGAGCGTCCACGCCCCCTATCCGGAAGCAAGGGCACGCCGATCCTCCCGCCAGTTACCGCGAAATCGCCTGTAAATCAATGACATACGGCTCGCGGTCGAACCTAGTACAGGCGCAAAAAGAGTGTCAAGGAGTTTTTACGGTACCTAAGGCAAATAGAAACAGCTGGTTACGCCAGTTTTCCACATGCCGGCGGACCTAGTCGTCCACCACTTGGAGGTCCAGTACGAGGCGGATGGGCACCGCCTTGCGGACCTGCGACCGCGTGATGACGACGGGGACATGCAGCTCCGTCACCTCCATCGGCGGTTCCGGCCCAGC
>JAOTVO010000071.1 GCA_029863355.1 Candidatus Krumholzibacteriia bacterium | reverse complement strand
TGCGCTAGGCCGGCTCGAGCGGGTCTACTTCGAGAGAGGAATCTTTCCCTGATGCCGCGATCGCTCCGTATCCTCGTCGCCCTCCTCGCGCTGGCCGCCGCCGCCCCCGCGTGGGCGGCCGAACCGGTGCCGATCAAGGTGCCGCCGCTCGTCGTCGAGCGCATCCCCTTCGACATCGAAATCCAGTCCGAGGAGTACGCCCACGTACCCTACGCCCTGATGATCGTGGGCGACGACGAGGCCGTCTTCACGCACCGGGGGATCATCCCCTCGACCGTGCGCAACGTGCGCGTGCCCAACGGGGGCAGTTTCGAGATCGTGCTCACCACCGCCGGGCAGACCTGGGAGCAGCCCTTCCGCTCGCTCCCCGGCTGGCTCACCCTGCTGCCCCCGCTCTTCGCCATCCTCGTGGCCCTCCTGTTCCGGCAGGTGCACGTCGCGCTCTTCGCGGGGATCTGGCTGGGCGCCTTCGTCGTGAAGGATTACCAGCCCCTGACCGGCTTCTTCTACGTGATTGACCACTACGTCATCGACGCCCTGGCCGGCGCGAGCGGGTGGGACCACTCGTCGATCTTGGTATTCACGCTGATGCTGGGGGGGCTCGTGGGCGTGGTGGTGGCCAACGGCGGCGCCTCCGGCATCGTCAAGAGCGTCTCCCGTCTGGCCACCACGCCGGTTCGCGGCCAGATCGCCGCCTGGCTCATGGGGATCTTCATCTTCTTCGACGACTACACCAACACGCTCATCGTGGGCAACACGATGCGCCCCCTGACCGATCGCCTGCGCATCTCCCGGGAGAAGCTCTCCTACATCGTGGATTCCACGGCGGCGCCGGTGGCGGCCATCGCGGTGGTGACGAGCTGGGTCGGTTTCCAGATCAGCCTGCTCAAGGACGCCTTCGAGTCCGTCGGCATGCTCGACCGCAACCCGCTGGCGACGTTCGTCGCCTCGATTCCGTACGCCTACTATCCGATCCTAACGCTGCTCTTCGTGGCCCTCGTGGCCGCGCTTGGGCGCGACTTCGGACCCATGCTGCACGCCGAGCGCCGCGCGCGCAGCGGCGGCGGCGTGCTGCGCCCCGGTGCCACCCCGCTCTCGAACATCGACACCGACATCCGCTCGTCCGTCCAGGTGCCGGAGCGTTGGTTCAACGCTGTGGTGCCCGTGCTCGTCGTCGTGGTGGGCACGGTGTTCGGCCTGGTGGCGACGGGACGGACCGCGCTGGCGGCCCAGGGCGGCGAGGCCACGGGCGTCTTCGAGGCCCTGCGCGCCGGCAACTCGTTCGTGGCCCTCTTGTGGAGCTCACTGGCCGGGTGCGTGGTGGCCATCCTGCTCACGCTCGCGCAGCGGATCCTCACCCTGACGCAGACCATCAACGCGTGGGCGGCCGGGGTCAAGGCGATGACGCCCGCCATCGTGATTCTCGTCCTGGCCTGGGCGATCGGTGCGGTGTGCGACGACCTACACACGGCCGACTACCTCGTGTCCCGGGTCTCGGGCGTGCTCGCCCCCGAGACGCTGCCCGCCATCGTCTTCCTGGTGGCGGCCGCGGTGAGCTTCTCCACGGGAACTTCGTGGGGCACGATGACCATCCTCACCCCGCTGTGCATCCCCCTCGTCGTGCAGATCACCCACTTGCACGAAATCGTGGGTCCGGGCGCCGAGGGCATCCTGCTGGCGAGCGTGGCCGCGATCCTCTCCGGCGCCGTGTTCGGTGACCACTGCTCCCCCATCTCGGACACCACGATCATGTCCTCGATGGCAAGCACCTCCGACCACATCGACCACGTGCGCACGCAGCTTCCCTACGCGGTCACCGTGGCCGCGATCGGCCTGGCCGCCGGCTACCTGCCGACGGCGCTCGGGCTCCCGCCCCTGCTCACGCTGCTGCTCGGCGGAGGTGTGGTGTTCGCCGTGGTACGTGGGTTCGGCCGCCGCGTGGAGCCGGCGGCGTAGCGGCCCGCTACCGGGTCTCGGGGGCGCCGGAGAGGCTCTGGCGCTTGTCGCGCGCCCGGTCCACGGCGGGAATCTCCCACTCCGTCTCTCCCCAGGCGGCGAGGAACGCGTCGTAGTCGGCGGTGGCCCCGGCTTCGTCCCCCCGCGCCAGCTTCGACTCCGCCAGGAAGAACTGCGCCTGCTGGAACAGCACGGGGTCGGCACGGTAGGGAAACTCCAGGCCGAAGAGGTGTTCGCGCGCCGCGGCGAAGGCGTCCTCCGCCGTTTCCGCCGCGCCGCTCTCGAAGAGCGCGTAGCCGGAGAGAAACGCGCGCCGCGCGCGCACGCCCGCCGCGACCCCGGCCGTGCCCCGCTCCTCTGATAGCGTCGCCGCCGCCTTGTCGTGCTCCCGGGCGGCGATCTGCGTGAGTGCGACCAGCTCGGTGGTGTCGATCGACATCACGCGCGCCCACACGAGCCACTCCTTGCGCGTCTGCACCTGGAGCAGCACCCGCCGTGCGACGGCGACGTCGCCGTCGAGAATATCTATGCGCAGGCGCCCCAACCGCTCCGGAACGTCCCCGAAGCCGCGCACCCAGCGTTCGACCACGGCTTCGGCGGCGTCCGCCTGGCCCAGCTCGCAGAGATAGCCCACGAGGCGCGTCGCGTAGGACAGGCCCGCGCGCACCGAGCCGGCCAGCATGGCGTTGCGGATCGCCTCGTCCATCGCGTCGATGCCCGCGTCGAACTCGCCGGTGAGGAAATCGACCCACGCGATCCCGTCGTACCCGATCGCGCGCAGCACGGGGTCGTCGAAGAGGAGGAGCTTCTCGAAGCTCACGTGCGCCGCCTCGTAGCGGCCGGCGGCGGCGTAGAGGCCGGCCTGCGCCAGCAGCGCGGAGAGGTAGCGGGCGTCGAGCAGGAGCGCGTTGTTGCAGAACTGGTGCGCCGCGTCCGGGTCGCCCCGGAGGAGCTCGACCTGGGCGAGCAGGACGTAGGGAAACGGCTCGCCCGCGTACAGCCGCGCCAGATCGCGCGCGCGCGCCGACGCTGTCTCCAGATCGCCGGCCGCGGCGGCGCTGCGCGCAGCCAGCTCGATCACGCGCCCCACCGTGTCGTCCTCGGAGAGCAGCTCCTCCAGCGCGCGGTCGACGTCGGCCAGCCGGCCGGAGAGGAAGTAGGCCAGGGCCAGGTAGTAGGCCGCGTCCGGGTGGTCGACCTCGTGGCGCCGCGCCGCGGTGAAGTCGCCCACCGCGGCTCCGTAGTCGCGATCGACGAAGAGGTTGCCCACCCCGGCGACGAACAGCGACTCCCCGGGGGCGAACGCCCCGTGCGCCGCGTGCGCGATCGCGGCGCGGGCGGCGTCCTCGCGCGCGACGAGCGGGTGGCTGTAGCATTCCACCAGCGCCAGCCACGTCTGGCGCAGCGTTGAATCGGACGCCGCCGCCTGCTCGAACGTCTCCGCCGCTTCGCGCACGTGCCAGAGGCCGAGCAGCTCGGCGCCGATGGCGTGCAGCTCTTCCGGCGTCGCGTCGCCGATTCCCGCCTCCGACGGCGCCGGAGCGCCGCTGTGCACGATCGGCGTCGGGCGCGGCAGCGGCGTCTCACGCGGCGGCTCGATCGAACGCAGGAGAACGATGCTGCCCACGAGGACGGCGAGCAGGAAGATGGCGTAGAACAGCGCCCTCACGCGGCGCGCTTCCTTTCCTCGATCAGGGCCAGTACGGCGGGGAGACGGATGGCGTTGGGACCGGTGCCCTTGCGATGGCACTGCTCGGCGAGCGCCAGGGCCACGTCGTTGTACGGCGTGGGCACGCCGTGTGCGCGCGCGGCCTCGATCAGCGGGCGGTGCAGGCCGGGATTCTCGATGGTATCGCGCCTCAGGTAGAGGTCCTGCCAGAGGGAGTTATGGACGTTGATCCTGTGCGCCGCGCGCCGCGCGCGCGGCCGGCGCAGCTCGTCGATCATCTCGTCGATGGAGGGGTCCCGGCCGTCGAAGGACTTGGCCTTGATGCGTGCCACCTTGAACACGTGACGCGTCTCCTCCAGGATCTTGGCCTTGAGCTCGAGGAACTCGTTGGCGTCGTGGTCGTGCTCGTCGATGACGGCGTGAAACGCGCTCTGCACGTTGGCCGCCAGCTTCAGCCACTTGTCGACCGCGATCGCGCGCGACACGCACACGTCGAAACCGGCTTCGCCCAGCGCCACCGCCAGCCCCTTGACCGCGGGGTCCACGCCCTTGGGGTGCTTGCCCACGACCAGCCGCCCCATGCGTCGAAAGGAGGCGTGACCGGGCTGGATCATGGAACAGGTCATGCGGCAGACGCCGCCGTAGACCCGCGCGAAGCGCTCGGCGAGCGCCGCCTCGTTGTCCACGCCGTTCTGGAAGGAGAGCAGGCGCAGCGACGGCCCGGCGACGGCGGCGATCTCCTCCGTGCAGCGCGGCGTGTCCTGCGACTTGACGGCGAGGATCAGCCACGTCTTCTCCGTCAGGTCCGACGCGGACAGCGTGGTCGTGGCGCGCGGGTGGGCGACGTGGTCGCCCGTGGCGGAGCGCAGATGCAGCCCTTCATCGGTGATGGCCCGCGCGTGCGCGTCCCGGCACACGAGCTGCACGTCGTGCTTGCGCAAGGCGAGATGCCCGCCCAGCACGCTGCCCACGGCGCCCGCGCCGAATACGACGACATGCATCTCGCTTCCGCCTTGTTGAAGGCTCCCTCCGCGACCCTCTCGTCCCCGGCCGTGTCCAGTATCCAGCATCCACGCGCGAAAATCAAGACCCACCCATCCACCGTTATCGGCGCAACCCGCTGCGACGCCTTGACATCCATCGAAGGCCCCGATACAGTGCCCATCCATGCACCACGCCCTGGAGTCGTTCCACCGCGCCGTGACAGCCGCCGGCGGGATCGTCTGGGGTCCCCCGTTTCTCGTCCTGCTGATCGGCACGGGCCTCTTTCTCACCGTCTACCTGCGCGCCGTCCAGATCCGCCAGTTCCGGCACGGATTGGACGTCATCCGGGGCAAGTACGATCGCCCCGGCGAGACGGGCGACCTCTCGCACTTCGAAGCCCTGTCCGCGGCGCTCTCGGCCACGATCGGCATCGGCAACATCGCCGGCGTGGCCACGGCCATCCACTACGGCGGTCCCGGCGCGATCTTCTGGATGTGGGTGGTGGCGTTCGTGGGCATGGCCACCAAGGGCGTGGAGTGCTTCCTCGCGCACCGCTTTCGCGTGATCCACGGAGACGGCACCGTGTCGGGCGGGCCGATGTATTACATCGTGGGCGGGATGGGTCCGCGCTGGCGGTGGCTGGCCGTCACCTTCGCGTTCGTGGCGGCGGTGGCCAGCCTCGGTTCGGCGGACATGGTGCAGTCGAACACGGTGAGCCATATCCTGCGCCGGGATCTCTCGCTGCCCACGTGGGTCACCGGCGCGGGGCTCGCACTCCTCGTCGGCGTCGTCATCATAGGAGGCATCCGGCGCATCGGTCACGTCGCCGCGCGGCTGGTGCCGGCGATGTGCGTCCTCTACATGGCGGGCGGGCTGGCCATCTTGCTCGCGCACGCATCCGCGGTGCCCGAGGCGCTGCGTGCGATCGTCACCGGCGCCTTCACGCCGCAGGCCGAGGCCGGCGGCTTCGCCGGCGCGACCGTGGTGGCGACGCTCACCTGGGGTGCGAAACGCGGCCTCTTTTCGAACGAAGCCGGTCAGGGGTCGGCGCCCATCGCGCACGCCACGGCCAAGACCAGCGAATCGGTGCGCGAGGGAATCGTGGCGGGGATGGGGCCGTTCATCGATACCATCGTCGTGTGCACGGTGACGGCGCTGGTCATCGTGGTGACAGGCGCGTGGACCGACGCGCTCGACGCCTCCGGGCAGCTCCTCAACGGGGCCGCGCTCACCGCGTGGGCGTTCGACCGCGGGCTCTCCGCCCTGTTCCCCGGAGGCCGCTTCATCATCACCCTCGCCGTGCCGCTCTTCGCCTACACGACCATGATCGGCTGGGCCTATTACGGCGACCGCTCGGTGAGCTTCCTGTGGGGACCGCGCGTTGTGCGCGCCTACCGGGTGCTCTTCGTGGCCTGCGCCTTCGTGGGCTCGACGCTGGCGCTCCCGCTGGTGTGGGACATGGCCGACGTCTCCAACGGGATGATGGCGGTTCCCAACCTGGTGGCGCTGATCGCGCTGGCCCGCTTCGCGCGCCGCGAGTACGACGCCTACGAGGCGCGCATGGCGCGCGAGACATCCCCCCTGCGCCGGACTTAGGTCAGCCGCCTGCGTCGGCCGCCGCGTCGGTGCGCGCCGCCCACGCGGTCACGCCGCCGGCCACGTGGATCGCCCGGCGGCCGAAGCGATCGAGCAGCCCGACCGCCACGGTCGAGCGCGAGCCGGTCTGGCACATCGCGACCACGGGGCGGTCCGTGGGCACCTCCTCGATCCGTTCAAGGAGCCGCGTGTGAACGATGTGGTGCGCGCCCGGGACGGCGCCGCGGTCGCCGATCTCCGCGGCGCCGCGCACGTCGAGTAGGAACGCACCGCTGGCGGCGAGATCGTCGAGGGCGTCCGCTTCGACTTCCTTCACGCGCGCGACCTTCCCTCCCCCACTGGCGTAGTCGATAAACATTTCCGGGGTGGCATAGCCGACGATGTCGTCGAGGCCCACGTGGACCAGGTCGACGACGGTCTCGCGGATACGGCGCTCGTCGACGATCAGGTAGATAGCCATGCCGTCGGGCACGTAGGAGCCGGCAATCGTGTTGAAGTCTCTGCCGAGCGGCACGAAGAGGGCGCCGGGCAGGTGGGCGTCGCGGTAGACCTCCCACGGCCGCGTGTCGAGAACGGCGACGCCGGTCGCTCCGCACAGCTCGACGAGCTTGCCGTCGCGCACGCGCTTCGGACGCGGGAGCGCGCCCAGCACGCGCGGCCCTTCCCGGTTCTGCCGCTTCATGCGCGCGAAGTACAACGGCGGTTCGGGCTGTCCGTCGAGGATGGCGGCGACGAACGCGTCCTCGCCGGCCGCCGCCGCCAGACAGGGATTGGTCGCGACCTCGTATCCCACCGTCGAGACGGGCACCGACCCCAGCGCCCTGCCGCAGGCGCTCCCCGCGCCGTGGCCCGGCCAGACCTGCAACTCGGGCGGAAGCTCCCGGAAGCGCTGGATCGAGGCGTAGAGAGCGCGCGCCGACGGCCCCATCGTGCCCTGCTCGCCCGCCGCGGTTTCCAAGAGGTCGGGGCGGCCCACGTCACCGACGAAAACGAAGTCCCCGGTGAGCACGCCCATGGGCCGCGAGGCGCCCGCGTCGCTGACGAGGAAGCACAGGTGCTCGGGCGTGTGGCCGGGCGTGTGCACGACTTCGAAGGCGACACGCCCCACGTGGAAGACGTCGCCGTGGCGCAGCAGCCGATGCGCGTAAGCGCTTTCCTGCAGCCACCGCACCTGCCACTCAAGGCCACCTTCCGCGGAGGCGTACACGGTGACCCCCGCGCGCGCGGCCAGCTCGCGCGCGCCGGACAGGAAGTCGGCGTGGATGTGCGTCTCCGCCACCGCCACCACGCGCAGTCCCTCGACGGCCGCGACCTCGAGGTAGCGATCCACGTCGCGCATGGGGTCGACGACGATCGCCTCCCCGGTCTCCTGGCAACCGACGAGGTAAGCGTACTGCGAGAGCTTGCGATCGTGGATCTGTCTGAAGAACACGGCGCTTTCCGTCCTCCGACGTCCGGCCGGGGGGATGATCGCCGAAGGACGGCCGCGCTGTCATCGATTTTTCTCGCGCGGCCGCCGGCGCGGCGCGCCGCCTAGCGCGGCGAGGCCACGAACATCGCGATCCAGCCGGGGCAGTTCTCTGCCCGGTTGGCGAGGGTGAACACCCCGTTGCCCTCGCCGCTTTCCTCGTCGAAGCCCTCCCAGTACACGTCCACCTTGCCGAAGCCGGCCTCCGCGAGCACCTCGCGCACCTCGGGGATCGTCCACTGCCGCCAGTTGTACTCGAACGCGCGCCGGATCGTCCGCCCGCTGCCGTAGAGCTTGAAGTGGATGAAGAAGCGCGTGAGGTGCGTGATGGGGTCGTAGCGGTCCTGCTCCCAGATGTAGGTGAAGCCGCGGTTGCGTGTCTTGTCCGTCACTTCCATCTGCGCTTCCCAGCCGCCGTACATGTCGAGTACGAGCACGCCTCCCGGGCGCAGCGAGCGGCGCGCCACCGCGAAGTAGGCGCGCAGCTCCTCGCGCGTCTTGAACTCGAAGTAGGAGAAATTGAGGGCGGCGACCACGTCCACCTTGGGACGGGTGACCTCGCGGACGTCGTCGCGCACCAGTGTGATCCGCGAGCGCTGGTCGGGGGTGAGGGGGGCGACGTTGTGCCGGCGCCCCCAGGCCAGCGTGTCCGCGTCCAGGTCGACGCCGACGGCGACGTTCTTGGCCCGCGTCGCCACCCAGTGCGCCGAGAGGAGCGCAGTGCCGCAGAAATCCTCTTTGAGGAGATGAGGCAGGCGGCCGTTGTGGCGCCGGTAGACGCGGTCGAAGAAGGCGGCGTGCACCTCGGGGCTCTGGACGGCCTCCTGGTAGAGCCAGTGCCGGTCCGCCGGTACCACGGCGGCGCGGCGCTTGGCCCGGGGTGTGGGCTTGCTGGGCGCCCGGGTCGCGGGTGCGCTGGCGATGGTCGCCATGGTGGTGACTCCTTCGGCGTCGGAATGAACGGTCAGGCCCGCGGCGTCCACCGCGGGCCTTCCGGAAGTGGTAGCCCCTAGGGGAATCGAACCCCTGTTTCATGGCTGAGAACCATGCGTCCTGGGCCACTAGACGAAGGGGCCGTCAAGCGTACCGGGGAGAATAGGGGAGGTTTCCGCCGGTGTCAAGCGCTGGCGACGTGGTTGACAGGCCGCTCCCCGACATGCTAGGTTTCGACATTCGGACCCCTAACTCTGCAAGGAAAGGGACGGCGTCATGATCTACTCGAACGCGTGCGAGTACGGCATTCGCGCCATGGTGCACCTGGTTGGTGCTGGCGACAAGCGGATGCTGGCCCGGGAGATCTCCGAGAGGGAGGGAATTCCCGGCCCGTTTCTCGGCAAGGTCTTCCAGACGTTGGTCAAGGCCGGTCTGCTGTACTCCTCCAAAGGCCCAGGCGGCGGGTTCACCCTGGCGCGTGATCCCAGCAAGATCACGATCTATGACATCCGCCAGGCCGTCGACGGCGTCGACGATCTGGAAGGGTGCGCGGTGGGTCTTTCGCAGTGCTCGGACGACACGCCGTGTCCGCTGCACGACAGCTGGAAGCCGGTCCGGGCGCAGATCAAGACGTACCTGACCAAGACCACGCTGACGGACATGGCCGCTGCCATGGAGCGCAAGCGCGCCGCGGCGCGCAGGCGCCGCGCCCGGTAGCATCGCAGGCGCCGCGAAGGCCGATGCCACGCCTCGCACCGATCGCGCTCGCGGCGCTCCTCGCCGCGGCGGTCGCGAGCCGGAGCGGCGCCCAGTCCGTCTTCCGGCCCGACGCGTCGCGCGTGCGGGGCCAGCCCGTCCCCGACGTCGCGCTCATCGACGATAACGGCGCGCCTTTCCGCATGAGCGCGCTCGCGGGAAAGCCGCTCGTCCTCAGCCCCATCTTCACCCGCTGCCCGCACGCCTGCGTGATGATCACGACCGGCCTGCGCGACGCGCTCGTCCCCATCGGCGCGCCGGGGGAGGCCTACGAGGTCCTCACCGTAACCTTCGACCCCGCGGACACGGAGGAGGACCTGCGCGCGTACCGTGAACGGATGGAGCTGCCCCCGGGCTGGCACATGGCGCGGGGCGCGAGCGCGCAGATCGACTCGCTCCTCGCCGCGATCGACTTCCACACCGTCGCACTCGACGAAGGGGGGTTCGCCCACGCCAACGCGGTCGCGGTGCTCGCCCCCGACCTGACGGTCTCGGGTTTCGTGCACGGACTCGCCTACGAGGAGCGCGACCTGCGGCTGGCCCTGGCGCGCGCCGCCGCTCCGGAGTCGCTGGTGCGGCGCTACCGGCCGCTTCTGGCCGCGGTGGCGGCGGCCGCCGCCGCGGCGCTGGTGCTCACGCTCATCCTTACGCGGCGGCGGGGCTCGTCGGCGGCATAACGAAGGACGGGGGCCCTCCCTGTCCGCCGGACCGAGGCGGAGCGAAGAACGGCCCGGCCGCTCTGCGCGGCCGGGCCTTCTGCGTGGTTGCCGGGGGAGGATTCGAACCCCCACAAGCTGATCCAGAGTCAGCTGTCCTGCCGTTAGACGACCCGGCAGTCGGTCCGCGCCGCGCGGGGCGGCGCCGGAAAGTCAAAAGTAGCAGCGCCCCCGCCCGAAATCAAGTCCGGCCTCGCGCGCCCGCGGCGCGGGCGACGGACGCGGCGGCGCGCAGCCGCTCGACGCTCTTCTCGCGCCCGACGAGCTGGATGACGGCGAAGATGTCCGGCGAGACCGAGCCCCCGGTGAGCGCCACGCGGCAGGGGTGGATGAGGTCGGCCGCCTTGACGCCCTCCGCGTCGGCCAGGCCGCGCACGGCCGTCTCGATGCCCGCGTGGCAGAACGGCTCCACGCCCGCCAGCACATCGGCCAGGCGCGCCAGCCGATCGCCGGCGTCGCGGCCGGCGAGGTGGCGCGCGGCCGCCTCGGGCTCGCGCGGGAAGTCGTCCTTGAAGAAGTAGCGCAAGCGCGCGGGCGCGTCGACCGCGCCGCCGAGCCGCTGGCC
>JAOTVO010000390.1 GCA_029863355.1 Candidatus Krumholzibacteriia bacterium | reverse complement strand
TCCCGTGCGCCTCGCCGTCTATACCGTGAGCGGCGCACTCGTGACCACCCTCTACGACACCGTCGCCCCCGCCGGCACCACGCGCGTGCGCTGGGACGGCCGCGACGCCACCGGCCGCCCCGTCGGCTCGGGCGTCTACCTCTACCGCCTGGACGGGCAGGGGCTCGCCCAGAGCCGCAAGATGGTCGTCGCCCGCTGACGGCCCCGGCGCCTCCCCCGTCCCCGAAGTTCCTTTCGCTTGCACCCGCCCTTGCCGCTTTCGGCAGGGGTGCTATCATGGCGAGCGAGACCGACGTGATCCGCGTGACCCGCACCATTGGTATCGAGGAGTCGGAGCTGCGCTTCGAGTTCGTGCGCGCGTCGGGACCGGGCGGGCAGAACGTGAACAAGGTGGCGACGGCGGTGCAGCTGCGCTTCGACGTGGCGCACTCGCAGTCGCTCCCTGAATGGGTGCGCGCGCGGCTCATGGGGCTGGCGGGGCGGCGGGTCACGCGCGACGGGGTGCTGGTGATCCGCGCCAGCCGGCACCGCACGCAGGAGCGCAACCGGCAGGACGCCGTCGACCGGCTGGTGGCACTGGTGCGCGAGGCGGCAAAGCGGCCCAAGGTGCGCCGGTCCACGGCGCCGACGAGGGCTTCGCGCGAGGCGCGCCTGGACGAGAAGCGCCGCCAGTCGCGGCGCAAGCGCACGCGGCGCCCCGTGCGCGGCGACGACGAATGAGAAGACGATGACCGGTTCGGAGCACGACCACCATGCCCACCCGCCGGACGACTTCGGCTTTCACTTCCATTACGGCGACCCCAAGCACAGCGTGAAGAGCCGCCTGGTGCTCGCCATCTGGCTCAACGTGGGCATGATGGTGGCGGAGTTCGTGGGCGGCATCCTCACCAACAGCCTCGCCCTTCTCTCGGACGCGGGGCACATGTTCACGCACATCTTCGCGCTGGTGGTGAGCTACGTGGCCGTGCGCCTGTCCGCGCGCGGCATCACGCGCGACATGACCTTCGGCTACCACCGCGCCGAACCCATCGCCGCGTTGATCAATGCGATAACGATTCTCATCATCGTCGTCATCATCGTGGCCGGCGCGGTCAAGAAGTTCATCGACCCCGTGCCCATCCAGGCGCGCGAGATGTTCATCGTCGCCGTGGCCGGGCTCATCGTCAACCTGGTCGGCGCGTTCATCCTCAAGAGCAGCGCGAAGGACGACATCAACATCAAGGGGGCGTTCATCCACCTGCTCACCGACCTCTTCTCTTCGGTCGCCATCGTGATCGGCGGGGCGGTGATCATCTGGACGGGGTGGGAGCTCATCGATCCCATTCTGAGCCTGTTCATCTGCGCGGTGGTCGGGGTGTGGGGGTGGCGGCTCTTACGCGAGTCCACGGCCGTACTGATGGAGGCGGCGCCGCGCTCCATCGACGTGGAGGAGGTGTCACGGCGGATGTCGAGCATGGAGGGCGTGCGCGCCGTGCACGACGTGCACGTGTGGGAGGTGAGCTCGGGGCTCTACGCGATGACGTGCCACGTGCTGGTGGACGACATGCCGCTCTCGCGGACGGATTCGATCAAGCACGCGATCAACCGGCTGTTGAGCGACGAGTACCGGATCGGCCATACCAACCTCCAGTTCGAGCCCTACCGGGAGCCGTGAGCCCCGCGCTCCCGCCTTCAAAGTGGCGGCGCGCTGTGTTAACCTGATCCGAGGTGCGACGGGCGGGAGGAATGCAGGCGACCTTCAAACGGGACTTAGGGGAGTTGGAGCGGGCCTTTCGGCTCGCGAGCGAGTTCGCGCGCGAGCGGGGGCTGAGCGAGACGGCCACGTATCTTCTGAATCTCGCCGTCGAGGAGATTTTCACCAACATCGTCAGGCACGGGGCGCGGGGTGGCGGCGACATTCGTATCGCGCTGGACGTCGCCGGGGGAGAGCTGGTGGTGGAGATCGTGGAGCGCGGGGCCGAGCCCTTCGACCCGACGCGGGCCCCGGAGGTGGACGTGACGGCGCCCTTGGAAGCGCGCCGGCCCGGCGGCCTGGGGCTGCACATGCTGCGCAAGCTCATGGACGACATGACCTACGAGTACGCGGGCGGGGAAGCACACATCCGCATGACCAAGCGGCTGGAGGACTGAAGCATGTTCGATGTCAGAATCGGCGACGACGGGGTCGTGGTGCTCAGCGGCCGCTTGGACGCCGTGCAGGCGGACCGGGTGCGGGAGGCCATGAGCGGCGTGGGAACGAGCGCCGTCGTCGATTTCAAGGAACTCGACTATATATCGAGCGCGGGCCTGGGCGTCCTGCTCGGCGTGCAGAAACGCCTCTCCGATACGGGCCACCGGCTCACCCTCGTCAACCTGAACCACCACATCCGCGAGATCTTCCGCATAGCGGGG
>JAOTVO010000389.1 GCA_029863355.1 Candidatus Krumholzibacteriia bacterium | reverse complement strand
CTCAAGGGGGCGCGCACTGGTTTTCGGCGAGCGACGTCATGGGGCCCTGGCGGGTGACGAGCGATCTCCCCGCGGAAGTGCGCGAAGTCGCGCGTCGCGTAGAGGAGGAGGAAAAGAAGCAGGCGGAAGCGGACGCGGCCGCCGGCGTCGACGGCGGTGAGCCGACCGCGGAGGACGAGGCTGCGTCCAAGGCCGTCCCCGATGTTATCGTGCGCTCCGCTCCCGCGGAGCTCATCGTGACGGACGGCGACCCCGACTTCGCGTCCATCGAGGGCACCAACTTGCTCTATCTGCGCAACACCGAGAGCGATGTCATCATGGACATCACGTCGCAGCAGTACTACCTGCTGCTATCGGGTCGCTGGTTCACTTCCAAGAGTTTTGTATCGGGCGCGGACTGGACCTTCGTCTCCCACGACGCGCTCCCCGCCGATTTCGCCGCGATCCCGGCCGCATCGGACATGGGCAACGTGCTCGCCAGCGTGGCCGGCACGCAGGAATCCAGGGAGGCGGTCCTCGAGAACACCATCCCCCAGACCGCCGTGGTCGACCGCAAAACCGCGGCCGTGGAAGTGCGCTACGACGGCGACCCGACCTTCGAGGAGTGCGCGGAGAACGGCGTGCGCTACGCGGCGAACACGGATAAATCCGTGCTCCTGATCGACGGCAGGTACTACTGCTGCGACGACGCCGTGTGGTTCGTAGCAGACGGGCCCGAGGGGCCCTGGGCGGTGTGCGATCGCGTCCCCGACGAGGTGCAGGACCTCCCGCCGGAGTGTCCCGTTTACAACGTCAAGTACGTGTACGTCTACGAATCGACGCCCGAGGTGGTCTACGTCGGCTACACGCCGGCGTATACCGGCGCCTACATATGGGGCGGCTGCGTGGTGTGGGGAACGGGCTGGTATTATCACCCGTGGTACCACACCTACTATTACCCGCGCCCCGTCAGCTACGGCTTCCACGCGCACTACAACCCCTGGACGGGTTGGGGCTTTTCCGTGGGCGTGAGCCACGGGTGGGTCCACGTGGGCGTGGGCTGGGGTCGTCCGCCTTATTATGGCTGGTGGGGCCCCGCCGGCTACCACCACGGCTACCGTCATGGCTACTACCACGGTTACCGTCACGGCTACGCCCACGGCTACCGTCACGGCGCGGCGGCCGGGTACGCGCGCGGCTACCATGCCGGGCAGGCGCACGCCAGCCCCAACGTCTACAAGAACCGCGCGAGCGGCGTGCGCAGCACGGGGCGCGCGGACCGGACGCGTGGCGGCGCGGCCGCCGGGCCGTCCACCGCGAACGTCAAGCGTCAACCCACGACGGCCAAGCAACCCAACAACGTGTACGCCGACCGAAGCGGCAACGTCTACCGCAAGCAGGGTGATTCCGTTCAAAAGAAGGACGGGAGCGGTTGGGCGCAGGCCGACCGGCAGTCGCGCGAGGGCGTGCAGCGCGATGCCGACACGCGCCAGCGGTCACAGCAGCGCCAGCAGAGCTATCAGAAGAGCCGTTCGCAGCAGAAGCCACAGCAGAAGCCGCAGCAGCGCTCCCGAAAAAGCGGGGGCAAGCGCCGGGGCTGACGCGCTCGGCCCTTTCTTTGGAGGTTAACGATGAACGACGCGCTGCAGACGATCGTGGACCGGAACCGGATCATCGACACGATCGTGAGCCTCTTCGTGCACACGGATCGCCGGGACTGGGAGGCCGTCAAGGCGGTGCTCGCGCCGCAGGTGATCATGGATATGACGTCGATGACGGGCGGCGAGCCCGACTTCCTCTCGCCGCAGGAGATCGCCGACGCGTGGGACGAAGGGTTCAAGCCCCTCAAGCACATCCACCACCAGGTCGGCAACTTCCTCGTCGACGTGCGCGAGCAGGACGCCAACGCCCACTGCTACGGCGTCGCCAGCCACTACCTGCCCAATCCCACCCAACGCGACACCCGCACCTTCGTGGGCAGTTACGACCTTCACCTCGTGCGCGACGGCGAGAACTGGAAGATCGACAAGTTCAAGTTCAACCTGAAGTACATCGAGGGCAACGTCGACCTGGGCGCGGCGCACTGACCGTCAGTCGCGGTAGTTTTCGAACTGAAGCGGCAGGTCCATCGTCGCCTCGCGGAGCATGCCGATCACGGCCTGGAGATCGTCCCTCTTCTTGCCCGACACGCGAACCTTGTCCCCCTGGATCGCCGCTTGCACCTTTAGCTTCTCGTCCTTGATGAGCTTGACGATCTTCCTGGCCATGTCGGCGTCGATCCCCTGGCGCACAGTGACGCGCTGATTGGCCTCGCTCACGCCGACCTGCGGCGGATCCGCCTGCAGGCAGCGCACGTCGACCGACCGCTTGGCCATCTTCCCCGTGAGGATATCGAACATCTGCTTCAGTTGAAACTCGCT
>JAOTVO010000070.1 GCA_029863355.1 Candidatus Krumholzibacteriia bacterium | reverse complement strand
CAGGACTACGGCGTCTCGGTGGAAGTGCAGAATACCGGAGAAGCGGATGCGCGCGATGTCGCGCTCACCATGACGTCGACGGGTCTGAGCGCGATCACGCCGCAGCCGCCCATCGTCGGGGTCGCCGGCGGGCAGACTGTCTTCGTCGAGCTGCCGGCGACGGCGGTAGCAGTCGGATTGGATACGCTCACGACGCAGATCCTGTCCGCGCTCGACGACAATTCCAGCGAGCCGGCGCCGATCGCACCGGCCGTGGACAGCACCGCGGTGGCAAACGTGCAGAGTCCGGCCGCGCTCGCGATCCAGAGCGTGCGGCCGTCGCAGGCGTCGGTCACGCAGGGCCAGTCGAACGACTGGTACGTGATCGTGACCGTCGAGAACACCGGGGGGGCGGATCTCGACCTCACCGCGCCCACCGAAGACGATCTCGCCTTCTCCATCTCGGGCTCGACCGAGATCGACTACTCGGTCCTGCCGCCGACGCTATTCGGCTCGGGCAATCCCGCGTGGGGTCTCGCCGGCGGCGCGGTGGACTCGCTCATCTACACCATCGCGTCGACCGGCGCCGACACGGGCGTGGTCGACATCACGCTGGGCGTGGAGGGAACGGACCGCAACCAGCCCACGATCGTTCAGGACACGACGGGGACAACGTCCGTCATCGTCCAGCCCTCGGCCGGTTTGCTCATCCTATCCACGGTGACGGTGGGACCGGTGAACCACGCCACGCTCAACCGCGACACCGTCAACACGGACTTCGCCTACCAGATGCACGTGACGGTCCAGAACCGCGGCGAGGCGGTGGACAGCGTGAGCGTGAATCTCACGAGCGACGATGGATCGATTATCACGCCGGCGAGTCCCATGCGGCAGTCAATCGACGCGGATTCTCTCCGCGTCTTCGTGTTCGATGTCACCGCCCCCTCGGCGCAGACGCCGCTGGAGACGTTCACGGCCACGATTCTTCCGGGGGTGGTCTCGCACAACTCCGGTCAGCCCGTGACGCCGGAACCGCCCATCGACAACACGCAGGTGGTGGTCACGCTGACACCCGCCGATCTGATGACGACGCTCGTGATCTCGGCGCCGCCGGGTGCTGTGGGCGGAACCGTGAGCCCCGATCAGACTTTCCAGATGACGGCACGCGTGAGCAATACCGGTCAGGCGAGCCTCGCCGGTCCCGCGCAGGTATCTCTGACCGTGCCCTTGGGATTCAGCGCCGCGCAGCCCCTCGATCGATCGTTCATCGCGGGGCAGCCGATCGCATGGGACGTCACCGCGCCGAGTGCGGCACAACCGGCCGACACGTTCATCTGCGCGATCACGACGACGCCGAACGACGCCAACACGGGACAGCCCGCGCTCGCGTCGCAGCCGAGCGCACAGTTTCTCGTGACCGTCAGCGCCGGCGGCGCGCTCGCTGCGCCCGGTGTCGCCATCATCGCGCCCGCGGGCGCCCAGGACGACACGGTGAGCGTGTCGCAGAACTTTACCGTTCGCGCCGTCGTGACGCCTTCGGGCGACACCGACGCCGTCACGGCGACGCTGACACTGCCCGCGGGCTTCCAGGTCGTCGGATCGGCGGTGCGGGACCTCGGCGACGGCACCGGGGTGCCGGTGCAGACCGACTACGACATCATCGCCCCGTCGGCGGAGGGTCCCGCCGCCGACGTCTTCGTCACCTTCACCGGCACCGACGCCAACTCCGGCGGTGCCGTGCAGCCTGCGGCCGACACGGTTGCCGTCACCGTCGTGCCACGGACGTCACTCTCGGTCAGCGCCGCCGTCACCGCGCCGCCCGACGCGACCGACAACACCGTCGGCGTGGGCACGCCCTTCACCGTCACCGCGACCGTGTCGAACGTCGCCGGCGCCGCCGGCATCGGCGCGCAGGGTACGCTCACGATCGCCCCCCCGAGCGGATACGCGCTGGGGGGCGGCGAAGTCGCGCCGAAGCCGTTCAGCGTCGGCGTCCCCGTACAGTGGGTGCTCGTATCACCCGCGCAGCCGCAGGGCCCGGACCAGATCGCCGTCTCGATCACGGGGATTCCGCCCGACGAGAACAGCGGCCTCCCGGCCCAGGTGACGACCAGCGTCGCTTCCATCGCCATGCTCACCGAGGGCGCGGCGATTGCGGTGCGCGACGTGAGCGCAAGGTTGGGCCTCGACACCCCGGTGGTGCCGGGAGGGGAGCGCGACGTGCGCGTGTTCGGCTTCGACATGACGTACGCGGCGAGCGACACGCTCGCAGCCGACGCGCGCATCGACATCATCGAAGTACAGGTGCTGGGCGCCGACGGACGGCCGCTGAGCGCGGCGAACGTGCGCAACACCCTGAGCCGCCTCTTTATCGACCTGGGCGGGGCGCAGCCGTACGAGAAGACCGTGGGCGTCGAGAACCCGGTAATCGTCGACCTCACCGCTGGCGGCGCGGATCGGTTCATCGCTTCTGGCGACTCGGCGACGGCGACGATCGGTGTGGACGTCAGAGGCGCCCCGCCAGTCCAGGAGATCCGTCTCCAGGTGCGCAGAAGCGGGCTCTTGGTAAGGGACGATCTGTCGGGTTCGATCCTTCCGGTGGTGGACGCGGCCACGGGCCAGTCGCTCGACGGACAACTGACTTCACAGTCGTTGGTGATACTCAGCAACCAGTTCGAGGAGTACGTGCACAACTACCCCAACCCGTTCCACGCGGGGCGCGAGCCCACGCGCATCGCCTACTTCCTGTCCGCTCCGGCGAGCGTGACGGTGCGGGTGTTCTCGCTCACGGGCGAACTGGTGTACGAGGAGAGCATCCCCCAGGGCGACCCGCGAGCGGCGCCGGGCGCGCGGGAGACGGAGTGGGACGGCCGCAACGGCCAGGGCGAGGTCGTGCGCAACGGGATCTACGTCTGCGTGGTGGACGCGGGCGGCAAGTCGGCGAAGTTCAGAATTGCGGTGGCCAAGTGACATGAGGTGGGTAATCGGCACAGGGAAGCACGTTCTCGCACTGGCGGCGGCGCTCTGCGCGCTGGCGCCGGCGACAGCGGTGCGCGCGCAGGACGCCGGCACGCAGAGCGTATTCTCGCTCGGCGCCGGGTCGCGCGCACTCGGACTGGGGCGGTCGTTCGTCAGCCTGGCCGACGACGCCAGCGCCGTCTACTGGAACCCGGCGGCGCTGAGCAACGTGCAGTCCGGTCAGGTATCGGCCATGTACATGCCGCTCTTCGGCGACTTCACCGACGCGAAATACACCTACGCCGGCTTCGTCTACCCGACGCTGCGCGCGGGCGCCTTCGGCGCCGCGTTCATGCACGTGGGCTCCACTTTCGAGGGCTTCGACGCGGCCAGCCGTCCCACCGGCGAGCAGGGTTACAGCGAGAGCCAGCTGCTGCTCTCCTACGCCTTCGAGGTGCACTCGCGCTGGGTGCTGGGCACGCTGGCGGTGGGCGCCACGGGTAAGGCGTCGCGCATCACCGTGGATCCGTATGCGAGCACGGCGCCGGGGGCGGACCTGGGCTTCCGCCTCGTGCCGGACTTCGCGCGCTCCTTCGCGCTGGGGGTCAACGTGCAGGACATCGTGGGCGCCGAGCACCGGCTCGACGTCGACGCCGAGCGCACCGACCGAACGGTCCTGGCCGGAGCGGGATACACGGCGCACTTCGGCGGCGGATCGTCCCTCCGGCTGCTGCTGCAGATGGACTTCCCCGAGCGCGCCGACAGCCGCTTTCACGCCGGGGCCGAGTTTGCCTTCGCGCGGTATCTGGCGCTGCGCGCGGGCTACGACGACGGCGAGTTCGCCTTCGGGCTGGGCGTGAGCTTGTCGCGCTTCGCCTTCGACTACGCGATGATGTCCCGCGAGGTCGCCGGCTCCTCGCACCCGGTGTCGTTCACCGTGCTCTTCGGGAGCACGCTGGACGAGCGCCGGCTCGCCGCCGACGAGCGCCGGGCGCGCGAGGAGCAGGAGGCCATTCAGCGCGCCTTCTCGGAGCGAGTGGCGACGCACCGCGACGAGGCGGTGCGGCGCCAGGCCGCGGGCGATTGGGAAGGCTCCCTGGACGCGTGGAAGATCGTGCTCGAGTACGTGCCCGGTGACGAGGAAGCCATGGCGGGGGCCAGCGCGGCGCGCGAACGCATCGTGGAGAACCAGGCCCGGGCCGTGCGCGACGTGGAGAGCCAGGCCGTCATCCGCACGCGCTTCACCCAGGGGCTGGCCGCGTTCGAAGAGCAGAACTGGGCACGCGCTCGCGCCGAGTGGCAGGCCATCCTGGTGATCGACTCGTCCCACGCCGGTGCCGCCGATTACCTGCGGCGCACGCAGGAGCGCATCGACGACGCCCTCCGTCGACACGTCGCCCGCGCGACGGACCTGGAGGCGGCGGGGCGCCTGACCGAGGCGATCGCCGAGTGGAACAACGTACAGCAGTACAACCCCGAGAGCGCCCAGGCCCGCCGCGCCATCGAGCGGATTCGCTCGCGCATCGAGTCGGCGAGCGCCGATCTGGCCGCCGCGCAGAGACGGCTGCGCGTGGTCGGGCTCTACGACGAGGCACTCCGTTTCTATAACACGGGCGAGTACGAGAAGGCGCGCACGAGGCTCGAGGAGCTCCTGAGGCTGCAGCCGAACCACGAGGACGCCAAGAATCTGTTGGCGCTGGCCAAGCGCCGGCTCCGACCGCTCAGCGACGAGGAGAAGGTCCAGATCCGACAGCTCTACCTGCGCGGCATGCAGTACTTCTCGCGCGACGAGTACGCCAAGGCCATCGCCGAGTGGGAGAAGATTCTGGAGGTCGACCCCGGCAACGAGAGTGTTCGCGGCAACATCAAAGAGGCGCGGGCGCGACTCGAACGCCTGAAGGGACGGGACTGATCCCATGCCCGCCGCCTCCGCCGGTTTGAATCTTGACACACGCGTGCGCGAGCTGACCGTTCGCGCCGAGGAGCCGCAGCTCGGGCGGGTGCGCGACTTCATGGTCGGCGTCTGCGAGGACGCGGGCTTCAACGCGCGGGAGACGAGCAACACCAAGCTCGCCGTCGACGAGGCGTGCACGAACATCATCAAGCACGCCTACCGCGGTGCGGGAGCCACCGGGGACATACGCATCCGCGTGGAGATCGGGAGCGGGACCGTCAAGATCCACCTCCACGACACGGGCAAGCACTTCGACTTCACGAGCGTCACCGATCCCGACCTCGACCAGTACGTGGAGACGGGACGCAAGGGCGGCTTGGGGATCTATCTGATCAACCGCCTCATGGACGGCGTCGAGTACCGGGGTTCCGATGCCGGCAACGAGATGGTTCTCAGCAAGCGCGGGCAGGCGGCGCTTCCGTCCGCGCTGCGCCGCCCCCTGCGCGGCACCCTGCGCTACAAGTTCACCGTGCGGGCGGGGGTGGGGCTCTTCTTTCTGGTGGCGGTGCTGTGGGCGTTCGTCTTCTACCGTCAGACCCAGGACATCACGGCGCAGCAGGCCGTGCGCTGGGTAGAGAAGCGGCGACTGGCCATGAACCTGGCCGGCCGCAGCGTCGACGTGCTCATGCAGTCAGAGGAGTTCTCCCTCGAGCAGACCAATCTCTCCGCGGATCTCGCGCGGCTCGTCGCGAGCGACGACGCGCTGGCCTGGGCCCGGGTGGTGGACGCGTCGGGACAGGTCGTGGCCTCGGGCAATATCGACGAGATCTTCACCTCCTATGCGGCGCCGCCGGGCGAGGCGGTGGCAAGCGATGACCGCTTGGAGTGGAGGCGGACGGAGAGCGAGGGGCGCGCGGTTCGCGACATCGGTGCGCTCGTGCGCATGACCGGCGTGGAGGCGGGGCAGGCGCTCGAACTCGGGTACGTCCACGTGGGCGTCTTCGAAGACGTGATCGGCGCCGACATCGGAGACAAGCGGGCGACGACCACGCTGCTGCTCTTCGGTATCTTCGGCGTGGGCATGCTCCTCGTAGTCGGCCTTGTGCGCGTGTTCGTCAGGCCCATCCAGGTGCTCACCGACGGCGTGCGGGCCATCGGCGACGGCACGATGGACCAGAAGCTCGATATCGACGGCCCCGCCGAGATCGGTGCCATCGCCTCCGTGTTCAACGAGATTACGAGCAAGTTCAAGCGGGCGCAGGACTCGATCCTCGAGCAGGAGAAGATGCAGAAGGAGATCGAGGTTGCCAAGGAGATACAGCAGTCGCTCCTCCCGCGGCACCGTCCCACCGTCAGTGGCTACGACATCGCACCGCTCTACAAGGCCGCGGCCGAGGTGGGCGGCGACTACTACGACTTCGTGCAGGTCGACGAGGACACGATCGGCATCGTCGTCGCCGATGTGTCGGGGAAGGGCGTGCCCGGCTCCCTCGTGATGACGATGATTCGTACCGCGCTGCGCATGGAGGCGCGGGGCAACAAGAACGCCTCCGACGTCATGTCCAAGATGAACGCTTTCGTCACGGACGACATGAAGAAGGGCATGTTCGTGACGATGTTCTACGTGATCCTTGATTCGCAGAACCGCACCATCAGCTACGCCAGCGCGGGGCACAACCCCATGATCCTCTACCGCCACGCGTCGCACGAGACCTTCTTCCTCAACCCCAAAGGTTTCCCTGTGGGCATCAGCCTCCCCGACGAGGATCTCTTCCGTCGCTCCATCAGCCTGGAGAAGATCAAGCTCAAGAAGGACGACATGCTCGTGATCTACACCGACGGCGTCACGGAGGCGATGAACGAGCGGCGCGAGCAGTACGGCGAGGACAGGCTCCTGGCCCTCATCAAGGAACACGGGCATCTCTCCCCGGAGGCGTTCATGGAGCGGCTCGACACGGACGTCAAGCTCTTCACGTCCGGGCACCCCCAGAACGACGACATCACGGTGGTGGCGGTCAAGGAGAAGCTCGCGGCCGACGACGTACTCTCCGGTATCCGCCGCCGGCTCATCGAGCTGGTGGAGGTGCAGGGACTCAGCGTGAAGGACGCGTGCCGCCAGATGCGCGTCTCGCCCGCCACGTACTACCGATACAAGAAGCGGCTTGAGCTTCTCGGCGAGCGCGGGCTCAAGAACGACGTTCTGCGCGAGGATCAGACGTTGAAGCGCGTGAGTCTGGAGGCGCGGCGCGAAATCCTCACCATCATTGCAGAACACCCGGATTACGGGGCCAAGCGTATCGCCGAGGAGTACAACGCGGCTGGCCGCAAGGGGCCGAGGATCACCGGGCGCATGGTGTACGAGGAGCTCAAGCGCCTCAACTTGAACACGAAGGAGCTGCGTCTCGACTACTTGCGCCGCAACCGCCTGCTCCAGGAAGCGGACGAGGGGGCGCTCCCGCGCAAGCCCAGCCGGGAGCTCGTGGAGGAGCTGCTGCGCGACATCGCGGGTGTGGAGGCCCCGGCCGAGCAGGCGCAGGAGCAGGAACCGGCGGCGGGCCCGGCGCCGGGCCGGGAGGCGGGGTTCGATCTGGACGGTATGGGCGTGGGCCTATCGTCGACGTCCTTCGACGAGGGCGTGATTGCGGTCCGCGTCAACGGTCACCTCGATTCGGTGACGTCGGCCACCCTCGAGCAGCGGCTCAAGGAGCTGCTGGACAGGGGTGCGACACGCATCGTCATCGATCTTTCCGAAGTAACCTATATCTCCAGCGGGGGGTGGGGGATCTTCACCGCCGAGGTGGGCGGGCTGCGCCAGCGGGGAGGCGACATCGTGCTCTCGGGCATGACGAGCGAAGTCTACGACGTCTACGAGCTGCTCGGCTTCGCCGACGTGCTGCGGGCGTTCACCGACGTCGCACAGGCGCGGGCGTACCTGGCGCTGCCCGTGGAGGAGCGCCTGTCTCTTCCGCCCAGCCGGTCCGAGGCGGCGGGACGGTTGGCGGCGGATCGGGGCGAGGACGCGCGCGAGGAGATACCCGGCGAGGGCTACGCGCCGGAGTGGGAGAGCTTGCAAGTCGAGGCGACGACGGCGGGCGCGAAGGGCGACATCGCGGTGATCTCGCTGCGGGGCATCATCGACACGGTGAGCGCCGAGCGCCTGCGCGACGCGCTCGCGCGCGTCATCGACCGCGGGCTCCATCGCATTGTCGTGGACATGTCGCAGGTGGAATACGTCAGCTCGGGTGGTTGGGGGACCTTCAGCGAGCGTCTGCGCGAGGTGCGCCGCGCCGGGGGCGACATCAAGCTCTTCGGCATGGACCCCGACGTCTACTACGTGTTCACGATGCTCGGTTTCAACATCGTGCTCGCCTCGTTCGACATTCTTTCCGAAGCGCTCGAGGACTTCTCGCGCGCGCCGCGCGGCGCCGAGCACCCGGGCGCCCCGCGCGCCGAGCCCGCCCCGCAGAAGCGCCGAGGCATGGAACCCGCCACCGCCGCCGCGCCGGGCCCGGAGCTGCCCGGTGGGGCCGAGCTCTCGTGGGAGATCCCCGCGCAGGACGAGCGCGTCGCCCGCCTATCGGGTGCGATCGAGGCCACGGCCGCGGCCGAGCTGGCCGAGACCAGGGAGCGCGTGCTGGCGGACCGCCCGCGCCTGGTGATCTTCGACCTCTCGCGCGTGACGTACGTATCGAGCACGGGCTGGGGCCAATTCGCCGCCTACTACGAGGCCGGCCGCTCTTGGGGCGCGCGCGTGGCGCTGGCCGGGATGAACGGCGACCTCCACGACGTCTACGCGTGTCTCGAGTTCCACTCCTTCATTCCCGCCTTCGCCGACGTGGAAGCGGCGCGCGCTGCGACGGACGAGCGCGCCGGCGAAGCGCCGGCCCGGGACGCGCCGCCGGCGGCGGGCGCGCAGGGCGACGACGCGTGGGACGCCGACGCGGGGGACGCGCTGGGCGTGGACGACATCCTCGGACCCGTCGAAGCGCGAGACCCGGTTGCTCCGGTTGCTCCGGTGGATCCGGCGCCGAGCGTGGTGGCGTGGCCCGGCGATCCCGTGATGGAAGACGACGAGCCCGCGGCGACACGGCCGGAGGGATGGGGCCAGGAGCCCGCGCCCCTAACGCCCGACACGGCGCCTCCGGCCCGGGACCTGGACGTGCAGTCGGCGGTGTCGGACAAGAACGTCAACCGCGACCGCAAGCTCCGCAAGCTGGGCTGGGCCCGCTACGGCGATCGCCTGCGCTCGCGACGGCCATCGGGCGAGGACGACGGAGAGAACGGCTGATGCGCAAGGTGGCCATCATTACCTCCAAGGGCGGTACCGGAAAGACGACCACGGCCGTCAACCTGGGCCACGGCCTGGCCCTGTGCGGCATGAAAGTGCTGATCATCGACTGCGACGCGCAGCGCAACGTAGCCATCGCGTTCGACGTCGAGGGTCGCAGGACGCTCTGCGACCTCCTGCAGTTTGGCGAGGTCGACGTCATCGAAGCCCGCAAGAACCTCTACGTGATCGACTCGGGAGGGCGCGACCTGGCGGAGATCGAGATGGTGCTGGCCGGGCGCTCCAGTCGGGAGCGCCGCCTGGATATGGCCCTGCGCAACCTGCGTGGATGCGACGTGGTGATCTGCGACTGCTCGCCCACGATCAACCTCATCAACCTGAACGCCGTTGCGTACGTCGACAGCGTCATCATTCCTGTGAGCATGGACTACCTGGCCCAGGCGGGCGCCCGGCAGACCCTGCAGATCATCGACGAATTCAACGAGCACGCGACGAGGCAAACGGGCGTGCTGGGCATCCTGCCCACGTTTTTCGATGCGCGCACCCGGCTGTCGCGCGAGGTCCTGGGTGCCCTGCGCGACCGCTTCGCCGAGCAGGTGTTCGAGACGGTGATCCGGGTGAACACGTCGCTGCGGGAAGCGCCGAGCTTCAACCAGACCATCTTCGAGTACTCGCCCATGTCGCGCGGGGCCTACGACTACTACCAGCTGACGGAGGAGTTTCTCTCGCGTGGGTGATCGCAAGCGAAAGTCCATGGGGCGCGACCCCTTCGAGGATCGCAAGGAGGACCGGCGCTCCGACTCGGTGGGGAAGCTCATCCGCGGGGGGCCGGGCGCGAAAGAGGTCGAAGTGACCGTGCGCTTGACCGTATCCAACCTCAGGCACCTCGACGCCGTCCGCGCGAGGCTGGCCGAGCGGGGGCGGTCGGGGGTCACGCGTAGCGATCTGATCCGGATCGCGATTACCCTGCTCAGCGCCGACGATGTAACCTAGCACGTCGCCGTTGTGTCTGCGGGCGCGGCGCGCTATGATGGGACGGTCGACCGGACGTCTGGAGAGGTAGCTTTCATGGAGAGCGCAGAGCTGCGCAGCGAGATTCTATCGAGCGGCACGAAGTACTATGTGCAGACCCACGCGGTGCCGGCTCAGAACGCCGTTGTTACATCGCTGTTCCACGAGGGGCGGCTGCTTTCGACGAGCACGGAGCGCTACGACGCGGCGGCCAGCTCCGAGCAGATTCGCGCGCTGGCGCGCCAGCTGCACGGGGAACGCAAGCTGCGCATCACCTCGCTCCTGGAGATTCGCGACGAGCTCAAACGCGACGTGGACGCCCGCGCCCACCTGAAGCTGGGCGAGGCGCTCACTCGGCAGAGGCTCTACAAAGAGGCGATGGCGGAGGTCATCCGGGCCATCAAGCTGGGGCTGGAGGACGCGCGCGGTTATTCGATTCTGGGCAACTGCCTGCACGCGCTGGAAGATTACGACAAGGCGCTGAAGTCGTTCCGGAAAGGCATCGAGCTCTCTCCGAACTACCCGGATCTGTACAACGACCTGGGCGTCACCTACCTGGG
>JAOTVO010000069.1 GCA_029863355.1 Candidatus Krumholzibacteriia bacterium | reverse complement strand
CCGAAATCGTGCAGCCTCCTCCCCCGTCGCCGCTGCCGCCGTCGCCGACGCAGGGCCGCGGCGACGCCGAGCTCGACGCCGTCGACGTGCGCGACATCGTGGGCGAGGCGCAGTCGCCGCTGCCCGCCCAGCCCTCGGGGCGGGCGGAGACCGTGCCCCCGCGACCCATCGAAATCACCTGGCCGGAGACGCGTGACCTCGGTCACTGCCTGGGTCTGCGTATCGCCGTGCGCATCCACGTGGGCGCCGGCGGCGAGATCCTCGCCGTGGAGCCCGGCGAGCGCGGACACCCGAGCGACTGCGTGGGAGCCGCCCTCGACGCCGCGCGGCGCGTCCGCTTCGTGCCCGGGCGCGTCGACGGTCGTCCCGCCGCCATGTGGACCGAACTCCTCATCGAGTTCCGCCGCCGCTCCCGCTGAGCGGCGCGGCAGGAAACGACGACGCCCCGGTCGCCTCTCGGCGCCGGGGCGTCGCGCTCTGCGATCGGCTTGTGCGCGCTACCAGAGCTCGCGCTGCGCCCAGATGTCGAACACCTTGATCGAGAAATCGATGTTCTCGCCAAAGACCTCGGGGTATCCGTCGCCGGTGACGTCGAAGAGCGAGATGCGGTCACCGAAGACCTGGTCCGCCTCATATTCGATCGTGTAGAAGCGGGAGTCCACCACGCGGCCCGTGTTGAGAATGATCTCCAGCTGGGGATCGTCGTCCACGTTGCCCACGATGACGTGCCGCGCCGTGTACTGGGTGTCGCTCAGCCACTGGATGTTCTTGTTGAGGCCGTCGAAGATCGCCATGATCTTGTCGGCAATCACGATGATCTCCTGTTGCGGGTCGTTGTCCAGGTTGGCGGGCAGCAGGTACTCGAGCGCCGCGTAGCGGTACTGCAGGTTCTCCCACTCGAGGCTGTAGCTGTCGAAATCGTAGATGAGCACCCGCCCCCGTATCGTGCCCACGACGAGCTTCAGAACCCCGTCTCCGTACAGGTCGGTGACGAACATCGAGGCGGCACGTGAGCCGAGGTCCGATGTCTCCCAGTCCTTCACCAGCTTGCCGTCCTTCACCCTGTGCACGTGCAGCCGCGCCGCCGAGTTCGTGTAGACGAACCGGTGCCCCTCCGCGCCGGGCGTCCCCACCTGGATCGCCATGGGATAGCGCTCCGTGAGAAGCTTCATCGCGCCCAGGTCCACCTTCGCCTGGCCGTACGCCGCGCCGGACATACCCAGCACGACGGTCAGCGCCGTCCAGAGAACGGTCTTCACGTGCAGACCCCCTTTGGTCGATGTGCTCTCGCCGCGCGCCGCTAGAGGGGGATCGTCTCGACGAGCCCCTTGACGTGGGCGACGGATTCGTCGAGCGCCTTGCGCTCGTCCGCGGTCAGTTCGATCTCGATCACGCGCTCCACCCCGCCGGCGCCGATGACGACCGGCACCCCCAGGTACATGTCTTGCACGCCGTACTCGCCTTCGAGGTAGGCCGCGCAAGGCAGGACGCGCTTGCGATCCCTGAGGTACGACTCCGCCATGGCCACCGCCGCCGCGGCCGGCGAATAGAACGCGCTCCCGGTCTTCAGCAACCCGACGATCTCGCCGCCGGCGAAGCGCGTGCGCTTGACGATGGCGTCGATGGCTTCCGGCGAGAGCAGCGCGGGCAGCGGGATACCGGCAACCGTGCAGTAGCGCGGGAGCGGGACCATGTCGTCGCCGTGTCCGCCGAGCACGAAGGCCGTCACGTCCTCCACGCTGACCCCGAGCTCCATGGCCACGAAGGTGCGGAAGCGGGCCGAGTCGAGCACCCCCGCCATACCCACGACGTGCGTCTTGGGGAAGCCGGTGAGGCGCTTGGCCATGAACACCATGGCGTCGAGCGGGTTCGAGACCACGATGACGAATGCGCCCTTCGCGTGGCGCTTCACATTCTCCCCGACGTCCTTCATGATCGCGAGGTTCTTGTTGAGCAGGTCGTCACGGCTCATTCCGGGCTTGCGCGGGAAGCCCGCCGTCACGATGACGACGTCCGCCCCCGCGATGTCCTTGTAGTCGTTGGTGCCGACCAGGTCGACGTCATACCCCTCGATGGGTCGCGACTCCTGGATATCGAGCGCCTTGCCCTGGGGCATTCCCTCCACGATGTCGTACAGCACGACGTCCCCCAGCGCCTTCTGGGCACACATGAGAGCGAGCGTGCCCCCGATCTGTCCTCCACCGATCAATGCGATCTTGGGCCTAGCCATTTTGAGCGATCCTCCATGATTGGAACCTGTTTCGTCGGCGCTGCCGCGCGCGCTCGGTCGCGCGCGGCGCCGGGTTCCATGTTACGCGCTCGCGAGCGGATTGATAAGTCCTAATCCCCTTCCGGGTCGGCCCGTTCCTCGAAGCGCTCGAGCCAGAAGGCCACGTCGGCTTCGTCCGGGTCGGGCTTCTCGCGCGCGCACTGCCCGGGCCTCCGCTCGTCGGCCCGGCCGGCGATGCGCGCCAGGAAGGCCTCGGAGGGCAGCACCCGGGCGCCCAGCGCGCGCGCCGCGCGGCCGATGTCGGCCACGTCCGAGCTGACCACGATAAAGCCCCTCGCGCTCCCGGCTCGCTCCAGCGTCCGCACGATCAGGGTGTCCGCGCTCTCGCCGGCCGCGGTGAAGACGGCCTGGAGCAGCCCCGGGATCACGGCCTCGCTGCCGGAGAGCCCTCCCGCCCCGTCGAACACGACCGTCACGCGCAACTTCCTGTCCGCCAGGTAGCTCCGGATCCGATCGAGCAACGCGCGGCGCGCCCGCTCGGGCTCGGCCGCCATCTCTCGACGCAGATCGGGGTCCGCGTAGATGACGTTGTATCCGTCGACGATGACCTGCTGCATGGGACGAAGCTGCCCCTGAATCGGCGATCCAGGGGCGGCGGACCGGCGGGCGCTCGTGTAATTGTACAACGGCGGCCACGTCTGAGCAAGGGGGCCGCCCCAGGATGTGCTTGGTCGGGTCCGCCCCGTCGCCTATATTGCCACAACCCAGTCACTTGCCCGAGGAGGCTGCGCATGCGACCCGTCACCCTGACATGGATCTTCCCCTTCGCCTTCGCCGGCGTCCTCCTCGCCGCCGGCTGTGGTGAGGACGCGTCTCCGACGAACGGCGGCACCCCGGCGGTTTTCAACGGCGTCGTCCGGGTCGTCGACAACCAGTTCATCCCGGCGTCGGCCGCGATTGCGGCTGGCGACAGCGTCACCTGGCGCTTCGAGGGATCGGCCAGCCATACGGTCACCGAGGGCACCGGACCCACCGACCCCGGCCCCCTGTTCGACTCGGGCCTGCGCAATTCCGGAACCTTTGGCTACCGCTTCACTTCGGCCGGTACCTTCCAGTACTACTGTAATCCACACTTCGCCCAGGGCATGCGGGGCACCATCACGGTCGCGGGTCCCTGACCGCTCGGGAGACGTCCCCGACGCGGCGGCGTTGCACCGAGGGCCTGCGGTTGTTAGAATCCGGCCTGGTGCGAAGGCCAAGGACAACCCCCTTGAAAACAAGGCAATTCCCCGAAGTCACACCCGCGGTGCTCGCCGCCCTGCGCGCGGCGGTGGGGCCCGAGAACGTGCTCACCGATGCCGACAGCCTCGCCCTCGCCGCCTCCGATGAGACCGAGGACCTCGCCTTTCCGCCGGAAGTCGTCGTCGCGCCGCCCTCGGCCGAGTCGGTATCCGCGGTGATGCGCGTGGCCAGCGCGCACGGCATTCCCGTCACCCCGCGCGGGGCGGGCACGGGGCTCTCCGGCGGCGCCCTCGCGGTGTGTGGCGGCATCGTGCTCTCCACGAAGCGCCTCGACCGCATCCTCGAGATCGATCGCAAGAACCTCATGGCCGTTGTGGAGCCGGGCGTGATCACGCAGGTGCTCCAAGAGGCGGTCGAGGAGGTAGGCCTGTTCTATCCGCCGGATCCCGCGAGCCGCGGGAGCTGCTTCATCGGGGGCAACCTCGCCGAGTGCGCGGGCGGACCCCGCGCGGTCAAGTACGGCGTGACCAAGGATTACGTGATGGGGCTCGAGGCCGTGCTGCCCAGCGGCGAGGTGATTCGCCACGGCGGCAAGCTCCTCAAGAACGTCACCGGGTACAACGTCACGCAGCTGCTCGTCGGATCGGAGGGCACGCTCGCGATCATCACGAAGATCTATCTGCGCCTCATCCCCTTGCCGCGCCACCGCACCCTGATGATGGCCCCCTTCGACGACCTCGCCGCCTGCGCGCGCGCCGTGCCCGCCATCATGAACGCCGGGCTCGTCCCGTCGGTCCTCGAGTTCCTTGAACGCGACGCCATTCGCATCGCCGAGTCGCACGTCGGCTCGACCGTGCCCAACGACGACGCGGCGGCGCAGCTACTCATCGAGCTGGACGGCAACGACGAGGGCGTGATCGCGCGCGAGGCCGAGCGCGTGTGCGAGATCGTAATGGCCGAGGGTGCGCGCGACGTCGTGCTGGCCGACACGGGTGCGAAGATGGCCGAGCTGTGGAAGGTACGACGGGCGATGGGCGAGGCGGTCAAGAAGGTGTCCGTCTACAAGGAGGAGGATACGGTGGTCCCGCGCGGCGAGCTCGTCACGCTGCTGATCGGCGTCAAGGAGATCGCCCGGCGCTACGGGATCCGCACCGTCTGCTACGGCCACGCCGGCGACGGCAACCTCCACGTCAACATCCTCAAGATGGACATGTCCGACGAGGATTGGCGCGACAAGCTCGACCCGGCCATCCGCGAGATCTTCGCGCTGACGGTGTCGCTGGGTGGCACCATCTCCGGAGAGCACGGTATCGGCTGGGTGCAGCGCGACTATCTGCCCATCGCTTTCTCACGCACAGAGATCGACTTGATGCGCGCCGTCAAGAAGGCTTTCGATCCGCAAGGAATCCTCAACCCCGCCAAGATACTACCGGACGATACCGACTAGACTAGTAGATGGCCTCGCTGAACGGGCTCTTGCCCTCGGCGTGGTTGTTCATGAGGTAGTCGACGTCGAGGATCTTCTTGGGCCCTTCGAAGCAGGCGCTGGTGAACTTGCCCGTGTCCATGCGGATGGCGTCGCAGGGGCAAGCCTCCACACACAGGCCGCAGAAGACGCACTGCAGAATGTCGATGTTGAAGACGACGGGGTACTTCTCCACTCCGTCGTGCCCGCTATCGGCCGCGACGATCTCGATGCAGTCGGCCGGGCACGCCGTCGCGCAGCAGTTGCAGGCCACGCAGCGCGGCGTGCTGTCCGCACGGTGCATGAGGCGGTGCTCGCCGCGGAAGTTGGGCGGGAGCGGCTTGGGCTTCTCCGGCCACTGGTAGGTCATGCCCACGCGGTCGTTGCGCAGATCCAGCAGGTTGCGCCAGACGTGCGAGAACGTGATGGTCAGCCCCCGGCACACCTCGCCCAGATAGGTGCGCTCCCACCAGGACCGCCCTTCGTCGAGCGGCCGTGTCACCACGCGTGTCGCCATTGATCCTGCCTTCCGTAGGAAGCCCGGCGCGCCGGGCAATCGGCTCCCGATACATGCCTAAGATGCCCCCACCGAAGCCGCGCTGTCAAGCGCGATGCGGCGCAGGACAGATTGTCCTCCTGTGTGTTTGACCGCCCGACGGCGAATCCGTATCATCGATCCGTGGCGCGCGGCCCGCGCCGGCCGGGAGGACCTCATGACGGATCAGAGAGAAACGCTCGAAGTCGACGTGCTCTTCGTGGGCGCGGGGGCGGCGACGCTGGCCGGCGCGCTGCACCTGCAGAACCTCGTCGCCGCCCACAACGCTTCCGTGGCGGCGGCGGGACAGGGCTCGCGCCTCGAGCCCATGGTCGCGGTGATCGAGAAGGGCCGCGAGGTCGGGGCGCACTCGCTCTCCGGAGCCGTCCTCGACCCCCTCGCCCTGCGCGAGCTGGTTCCCGACTATCGCGACAAGGGCTGCCCCATCGAGTGCCCCGTCGAGACCGAGGAAGTCTACTTTCTCACGCGCGAACGCGCGCTGCGTTTTCCCTTCGCCCCGCCCGCGATGCGCAACCACGGCAACTACATCGTCGCGCTGGCCAAGTTCAACCGCTGGCTCGGGGGGCTCGCCGAGGCGGCCGGGGCCAACGTCTTCCCCGGCTTCGCCGGCGTCGAGATCCTGGAGGACGGCGCTCGCGTGGCCGGTGTGCGCACCGGTGACAAGGGCATCGACAAGAGCGGAAACCGCAAGTCCAACTTCGAGCTCGGCATCGACATCCGCGCCAAGGTCACGGTCTTCGGTGACGGACCCCGGGGCTATCTGTCCAAGCAGCTGATCGAGCGGCGCAACCTGGCCACCGGACGGGTGCGGCAGGTCTACGAGACGGGGGTCAAGGAGGTCATCGAGATGCCGCCCGGCAGCGTGCCGCCGGGGCGCGTGATCCATACCATGGGGCACCCCTTCGCGCGGGACGCCGTGGGCGGCACGTGGATCTACTCCATGGCCGACAACCTGCTCTCTGTCGGATTGGTGACGCCGCTCGACTACCGGGACCCGTTCACGAACCCGCACGAGCAGCTCCAACAGTTCAAGGAGCACCCCGCGATCCGCAAGCTCCTCGCCGGCGGACGCAGCACCCACTACGGCGCCAAGGTGATCAGCGCCGGCGGCTACCACTCCATACCGCGACTCTACACCGAGGGCGCGCTGCTCGTGGGCGAGGCGGCGTCGATGGTGGACATGGCGCGCCTGAAGGGCATCCACCTGGCCATGAAATCTGGCATGCTGGCCGCCGAGACCATCCTGAGCGCGCTCATCGCCGACGACTTCTCGGAGGCGACCCTGGCCCCTTACGAGCCAGCCGTGTTCGAGAGCTACATCGGCAAGCAGATGCGTAAGACCCGCCACTTCCACCGCGCGCTCTCCCTCGGTCTGCCGCGCGCGTTCTTCCACCTGGGCCTCCAGCAGCTCACCGGGGGCGCCGACGTCGTCTCCTACAAGGACGTCGAGGAGGATAGGTATACGCTGTCCAGCGTGGCGGAGTACTACGGGGCCGACCGCGAGCTACCCGACCCGCGTGCGTACGACGGCGAGCAATTCCTCGACAAGCTGGCCAACGTGTACAACTCGGGCACGATGCACGACGAGGACCAGCCCTCGCACCTGATCGTCCCCGATACGTCGCTCTGCCACGACACGTGCGTGTCCAAGTACCGTTATCCGTGCAACCGGTTCTGCCCCGCCAACGTGTACGAGATGGTGCAGAAAGACGGCGGCGGGTTGCGGTTGCAGGTGAACTTCACCAATTGCGTCCACTGCCAGACGTGCGACATCAAGTGCCCGCTGGACAACATCCGCTGGACGCCCGCGCAGGGCGGCGACGGCCCCAACTACACGCTCATGTAAAGGCTATTGGGCGGCGCGGCGTGGGCGGCCGCGGTCACTTGGAATGCGATCCCAGCGGCAGACGCACGCTGAGATCGGTCTCGCGGATCGATCGCCAGTACTTCACCGAATCCTCGCCCCGTTGCCAGGAGAGGTACACGACGGTGTTGTTCTGGATCGAGAAGAAATCGATCAGTCCTTTTTCCTCGTCCTTGACGATGCATCCCGTGTCCTCGATCGCGGCCTTGGCGCGCTCGATTTCACGCTCGACGGCGTCGAGCTGGGCGAGCTTCTCCTCCAGCTCGACGGCATCGCGGTTGGAGTCGTCGGCGCCGCAGCCCACGATCAACTTGAGGATCGAGAGCTCCTCCTGGAGCCATAGATAGCGCTGGCGGTTCCGGCGTATCCGCTCCAGGGTGCGGTCGAGGAAACCGGTCAGGGCGTTGGCTTCCTCCACGGTGAAGAATTTCGGATTCATGCGCTCCTCCCTGCGGCCGCGCCGTCGCGCGGCCGGCCAGTCCACGGCCCTCGGCGCCCGATCGCGCGCCTTCCCGCCCTTCTACCTTTTATACGTAGCCCGGGGCCAGGGAAAACGCAAGACAATTCACCGCGATGCGCAATCACGGGCCATTCTTGGCAATGCAGCGTTGAACGCGGACGCCCGCGCATGTTATAAATGCCACAATTGAAGCCTCGCTCGCGGCGGCTAGTATCGCGTTGGCCGTTGGGCCGTTAGCCGTCGAGCGAGAACGGGAAACGATGGGTTCCGCCGCCGAGATTTTCAACGTCGCGCTACCTTCCCTCTACGGGCTGGTAACGGGGATCTATCTCTACCGGTTCCTGCGCGACGACCGCGCTCCCTCGCGGCCGGCGCGCACGGCCCTGCTCGCCACCATCGGGGTGCACATCCTCGCCATCGTTCTGCACCTCGGAGAGACCGGGCGCTTCCCTCTCGCCAGCGGAGGCGAGGGGCTGCGTTTCTTCGCCCTGTGCACCGCCATCGTCTACCTCTATCTGGAAATCCGGATCCGGACGCCGGCCATGGGACCGTTCATCATCGGGCTTGCCTTCGTGTTTCAGCTCGCCGCCAGCGTGCGTCCCACCCCGTCCGTCGCACTGCCCGCCGTACTGGAGAGCGGCTGGTTCGCGGTCCACGCCGGCACCGCCATCCTCTCCTTCTCGGCGTTCGCCATCGCGACGGCGGCCTCCACGCTCTACGTGCTGCTCTACCGCGAGCTGCACCGCGGCAGGCCCGGGTTCATCTTCCGGCGCATCCCGTCGCTGGAAGCACTCGACGAGATGTCCCTGCGCGCGGTGCGCCTGGGACTGATGCTGCTCACGATCGGCATCGCCACGGGCGCGCTGTGGGCCAAAGACGCCTGGGGGCGCTACTGGAGCTGGGACCCCAAGGAGTGCACGTCGCTGACGATCTGGCTCGTGTACGTCGCCTATCTGTGGGTGCGCACGCGCGGCGGTTGGAGCGGCAAGCGTGTCGCCTACTTCGCCATGGTGGGCTTTGCGCTCATTGTATTCACCTTTGTCTTCGTCGAGCTGGTGTTCCATACCGAGCACCGCTTCGTGGCGTCATGATGATCCTCGCCGTGGGCCACAATCACGAGACCGCCCCCGTGTCCGTGCGCGAGCGCTTCGCTTTCTCCGGCGAGAACTTGCCCGCGGCGCTGGAGGGCGTCCGCGGATGCCGCTCGGTGACGGAGTCGGTCATCCTCTCCACGTGCAACCGCAACGAGATCTACACCGTCGTGGAGGACCCCGAGGTGGCGCGCGCCGACATCGCCGAGTTCCTGCACGACTTCCACCAGGTCGAGCGCGAACTGCTTCGGGACTCGCTCTACCACTACGAGCAGGAGGGCGCCGTCGAACACCTCTTCGGCGTGACGGCGGGGATCGACTCCATGGTCGTGGGCGAGACGCAGGTCTTCGGCCAGGTCAAGGACGCCTACGACGCCGCGCACACGAGCGCGGCGACGGGCCCCGTCCTCAACCGGCTATTCGCCGCCTCGTTCGAGGTGGGCAAGCGCGTCAGACATCGCACGCGGATCTCGGAGGGGGCGATCTCCGTGAGCTCGTGCGCGGTCGATCTGGCGCGCAAGATCTTCACCAACCTGGGCGATCGGAGCACGCTCCTGATCGGGGCGGGCGACACCACGGAGCGAACCGCCGCCGCGCTGCTCGGGCAAGGCGTGCGCCGCTTCGTCGTGGCCAACCGCACGGTGGAGCGAGCGGCGGCCCTCGCCGACCGGCTCGGCGGCGCCGGCGTTCCCCTCGAGCGCCTGCCCGAGGCGCTGCGCCAGGCCGACATCGTGGTCAGCTCCACCGCCGCGCCCGGCTACCTGCTCGGAGCAGAGGACATCAAGTCGCTCATGCAGGAGCGGCGCAATGCCCCGCTCTTCGTGATCGACCTCTCCGTGCCGCGCGACATCGACCCCGCCACCCGCCACATCCACAACGTGTTTCTCTACAACATCGACGACCTCTCCGCCATCGCCGAGGACAACCGCGCCCGGCGCAAGGGCGAGATATCTCAGGCGGGCGATATCATCACGGCCGAAGTGTCCAAGTTCATGGCCTGGCTCTCGTCGCTCGCCGTGGCACCCACCGTGGTCACGCTGCGCGAAAGCTTCGAGACGGTGCGGGCCGCCGAGTTCGACAGGCTCCGCCACAAGCTCCCGCCCGAAACGCAAGAGCGCGTGGAGGCATTCTCCCGCCAGCTGATCAACAAGCTGCTGCACAACCCGAGCACCGAGATCAAGCGCTCGACGCGCCGCGGCGAGGATCGCTACCTCAGTTACGCGATTCGCCGTCTCTTCAAACTCGACGAGCCCGGCGATGACTAGAACGATCCGCATCGGATCGCGCAAGAGTCGTCTCGCGCTGGTGCAGAGCGAGCACGTCGGCTCCCTGCTCGCCGCCGACCCGGAGGTGCGCTACGAGATCGTCCGCGTCGACACCGCCGGCGACAAGCAGCGCGACGTGCCCCTGCCGGAGGTGGGCGGCAAAGGGCTGTTCACCGCCGAGCTCGAGGAGATGCTGCGCGCCGGCAGCGTCGACATCGCCGTGCACAGTCTCAAGGATCTGCCGGGAGAGCTCGGTGCGGGTCTGGTGGTGGGCGCGGTGGGGGCGCGCGAGGATCCGCGCGACGTACTGGTGGCGCGCGGCGGTGGTACCCTCGCCGAACTGCCCGCCGGCGCGCGCGTCGGGACGGGCAGCGTGCGCCGCGCCGCGCAGATTCTGTCGCTGCGCCCCGACGTGGCCATCGCTTCCATCCGCGGCAACGTTCCCACACGCCTTGAGAAGCTGGACCGGGGCGAATACGACGCGGTGGTGCTGGCGGCCGCCGGCCTGCACCGTCTCGGGCT
>JAOTVO010000388.1 GCA_029863355.1 Candidatus Krumholzibacteriia bacterium | reverse complement strand
GGCCCTGGGCGGGGCGGGATCCGCGTACACCGTGGCCATGGCCGTGGTGACGATGGGCGGGGTGGTGGCGGCGGGGAGCCTGAGCCTCTTCGTGATCCCGGTGGCCTACACGCTCGTCGAACGCCTCGCGGGGCGCCGCTCCGGCCGATCAGCCGCCGCCTGAGGCGAGCGTCGCCTCGTCGAGGATCAGCCAGATCCGGTCCATCCACTCGAGGTGATCGGGCTTCATCAGCACCGAGCGCAGGCACGTCACCGTGTCGGCGTCGTCGGCCAGCTCCGGCCAGTGTGCGCGCGCCGTCTCGGTGGGCACGCGCGCGAGCGCCAGGTGCAGCCCCCGCGCCGCCGCCCCCTTGAAGATGTCGCGCGAGCGTGCGGAGACGCCCGCGACCGAGCCGGCGCGGGGCGCCCACAGGACGATGTCGAGTTCGGGCGGCTCCAGTACGAGGAAGCGCTCGTCCGCCGCCAGGCGCGCGTAGAGGGCGAGCGCGGCCTCCCGGCAGCGCTCGAGGTCGGCGGCGAAGGCGCCGCCGCGCACCAGCGGCAGCAGGCGCTGCGTCGCCCACAGGGCCACGGCGCCGGCGCCGGCGCGCGAGCACTCCAGGCTGATCTCGCCCAGGTGCAGCGCGCTCGAGGTGAAGTACGTGTAGGGCGAATCGTGCCGGTAGATGCGGCCGACCGCGGGATCGCGGAACAGCACGCAACCGCACCCGTAGGGCTGCAGCCCGTGCTTGTGGGGATCGATCACGATGGAGTCCACCTCGCCCACGCGCTCAAAGGCGGCGCGCGCGGGCGCGTCGAGGTTGCCCGCGAGGACGAAGTATCCGGCGTAGGCGGCGTCGACGTGGAGGCGGAAGCCGTAGCGCTCGCGCAGCGCCAGGATCTCCGGCAGCGGATCCACCGCCCCGCGCGAGGTGGTGCCGAGTGTGGCCACCACCGTGCCCACGCCGCCGTGCCGCAGGCGCCTCGCCAGTCGCGCGACGTCGAGGCGTCCCTGGGCGTCGGCGGCAAGCTCCTTGAAAGGCAGGCGCAGAACCTCGCACACGCGGCGGTGCGTGTAGTGCGCCTCGCTGGACGCGACGATCGTCTCGCCGTCGCGCAGGCGCCCCGCCACCCACAGCGCCTCCAGGTTGGCCATGGTGCCCCCGCCCGTCAGGTGACCCAGGTGAGTCTGCCACCCGAGCATGCCGGCGATCTCGGCCACGGCTTCCTTCTCCATGGCCGAGCTGGCGCGGCCCCCGTCGATCGCATGGTTGTTGGGGTTGATGAACTGGGCCAGCGCGTAGGCGAGGCGCGCGACCGGGTGCGGCGGCTTGAGCATCTGCCCCGCGTAGAGCGGGTGGAAGTACGGGTAGTTGTCGTGCAGGCGGCCGGCGACCTCGCCCAGGACGCGTCGCAGCGAGGCGCCATCATCCTCGGCGGCCGCGGGGGGGAGGTCCGCGAAGCCCGACTCCAGGGCGCGCGCCGCCTCTTCGAGCAACCCAAGGCTGTCGATGTCGAAACGCACGGCGGACTCCTTTGCTGCGTGGGTTCAGGAAGCGGCTATGCGGCGCGCGTCGAAGCGCCACAGGCCCGCGGCGCGCGCGGCGGCGTAGGCTTCGCGCATCTCCGCGTCGGCGGGGCGCCGGTCGATAGTGGGGAAGCGCGGGCTGCCGTCGCGCCCGGGGCTCCCCACCCGGTGTTCGGGGCGATACTGGCCCATGATGTTGACGTAGGTGTCGGGCGAGAGGGCGGTCGCGAGCCAGTGGAAGATCGCGGCGGATTCGTGCGCGAGGCCCGGCATGACGAGGTGCCGGACGAGCACGCCGCGGCGCGCAACGCCGTCGGGGCCGAGGCGGAGCACGCCGACCTGCCGGTGCATCTCGGCGATGGCCTCGCGCGCGCGCTCGGGGTAGTCCTTGGCGCCGAGCAGGCGCGCCGACGACGTGCCCTCCCAAAGCTTGAAGTCCGGCATGTAGATGTCGACGATGCCGTCGAGCAGGCGCAGCGAGGCCACCGAGTCGTAGGCGCTCGTATTGTAGACGATGGGAACGCGAAGGCCCCGCGCGATGGCGGCGGCCACGGCCTCGAGCACCTGCGGGACCACGTGTTCGGGGGTGACGAAGTTGACGTTGTGGCATCCGCGCGCCTGCAGCGCCAGCATCAGCTCCGCGATCTCCCCGGCGCTGCACGGGCGCCCGGCCGCGCGCTGGCTGATGTCCGAGTTCTGGCAGAACACGCAGCGCAGGTTGCACCCGCCGAAGAAGATCGTGCCCGATCCGGAGGTTCCCCGCAGGCAGTCCTCCTCGCCGAAGTGCGCGAAGGCGCTGGATACGAGGGCGTGGCGCGCCGTGCGGCAGAGGTCGCTCTGGCCGCCGAGCCGGTCGACGCGGCACGCGCGCGGACAGGCGCAGCAGGACGCGAGCTCGC
>JAOTVO010000387.1 GCA_029863355.1 Candidatus Krumholzibacteriia bacterium | reverse complement strand
ACCGCGGCGTCCAGGTGGTGGGCGTGTCCAACGATTCCCATCACACTCACCACGCCTGGCGCGAGACGCCCGTGGACAAGGGCGGCATCGGCAAGGTCCAGTTCCCCATCGTCGCCGACATCAAGCACCAGATCTCGCGCGCTTACGCCATCGAACACCCCGAGGCCGGCGTGGCCATGCGCGCGTCCTTCCTCGTCGACAAGCACTTCGTCGTCCAGCACCAGGTCGTCAACAACCTGCCACTCGGCCGCAACGTCGACGAGATGCTGCGCATGATCGACGCCATGCTGTTCCACGAGAAGCACGGCGAGGTCTGCCCCGCGGGCTGGAAGAATGGCCAGGAAGCGATGAAGGAGACGCCCGATTCCGTCGCCTCCTACCTCTCCAAGCACGCCGGCGAGCTGTAGCCGGTTCGCGTAGCGGCGCACATTACGGAGAACGGGGGCGGCCGAAGCCGCCCCCGTCTCGTTGGGGTGACCCGTGTCATGGGGCGCGCCGCTGCCCCTCACCCCCGCGTTTGCCTTCTGCGCCCCGCTTTCAAACGGTGACTGCCATAGTCTGCCGCAGCTTCTCGACCGTGCTGCGCAGCCACTTCACGTGTTCCGCGTGGCGGATGCACGCGCCCACGTTGTCCGCGAACACCTCCAGGGCGCGCAGATCTTGTTCGTCGTAGTGCGCATCGCCCGACCGGCTCGACACGTTGATCACACCGATCAGGTCCTCGCGCAGAGTGATGGGGACGATCATCGACGCCGTGATCGTCGAGCCCGGGCGTCCCGCAATTTGTTCGACCATCGGATCCGTGCTCGGCCCCAGGACGAGCGGCCGGCCGTGCTGGGCGACCCATCCCGAGATTCCCTCTCCGAGCTTCTTGCGCGCCCCGACCACTTCGGGCATGTCCTTGGTGCCGCTCGCCGCGCGCACCACCAGCTCCTGCGTGTCGGGCTCGTGCAGCATGAGCGAAGCCCATTCCGCCTCGAAGTGTTCCACGCACATCTTGGTGATGTGCGCAAAGACCGCCTGCAGCTCCGTCTCCACTCCCATGATGCGGCTCACCTTGGCGAGGGCGGCCAGGCGATGATAGCTTCGCTCCGCGTCCGCCTGCGCCTCCTGCTGCACGCGCTCCAGCCTCGCGCGCATCCTCGTGACCATTCTCTGCTGGTGCGTCAGGTATGCCACGAAGGTCAGCACCAGCAGGGAAAGCCCGACGAGCAACACCGTCTGTGTGTTGGCCCACGGCCACACTTTGCTGATCTGGCTCTCGAGCTGCGAGCGCAGCGCGATGGCGAGACCAACGACGACGACGATCATCACGCCCGACAACTGGAGCCAGTTCCGCCAGGCCATGCGTTCCAGCGTTTGCGCGTCTGTGTTCGTCCGGCTCACCGGCCGCACGTCTCCCCCGGTCTCCGTAGACATGACTCGACACCCCCTCGCTTGGATTCTCCGGAGCAACTCGCATTTCACGTGCCAAACGCGACGCGGGTGTCCGCCGCGCCCTCCGATACTGCCGATTCCCGCGCCAGCCGACGCGCGAGTGTCACCATTACTTGACAGTTGTCAACTCGTCTTGACAGTCCGAGCCCCTTCGTCGCGCCGTAACCGTGTGGAGATGCGTTCCCAACCCAGCAATTGCCCGGCCCGGCGTCGGAGATGGGACAATTTCTCCCCGCTGAGAATCTCGACGGTGGCGAATCGCGATCCAGCCAAGGAAAGCG
Source organism: Candidatus Krumholzibacteriia bacterium (assembly GCA_029863355.1). The sequence goes on along the minus strand of JAOTVO010000387.1, from coordinate 691 downwards.
CGATCGGAACGCGGACGGACGGAACAAAGCCCGCGGGGGGCTACCCCATCCCCGGAAAGAGCACCGCCTCCACCTCGTCCACCATCCGCTCGATGCCGAAACGGGTGCGCACGGTCTGGCGGCCGCGCTCGCCCATGGCGCGCGCTTCGTCGGGAGAGGCGAGGAGGCGGCCGATGGCGGAGGCGATGGCGGGGACGTCGCCGACGGGGTGGAGGTAGCCGGTGACGTTGTCCTCGACGATCTCGGGGATACTGCTGGCGTTGGAGGCCACCACGGGCACCGACACGGCCATGGCTTCGACGAGGGCGTAGCCGAAGCCCTCGACGCTGGAGGGGAGGATCACGACGTCGGAGCCGGCGACGATCTCGGGCACGTCGTCGCGAAAACCGATGAGGTTGACGACACCCTCGAGGCCACGCTCGCGGATGGCACGCTCGAGGGTGGGGCGGGCGTCGCCCTCGCCGACGAAGAGGAAGCGGGTCTGGGGGTGGCGCTCGAGCACGGCGCCGGCGGCCTGGATCACGTGCTGCTGCCCCTTGCGGGCGTTGAGCTCGCCCACGAGCGTCACCACGGGCGCGGTGCGCGCGGCGCCGAGCCGGTCGCGCAGCGATGTGCGCAGCATCTCGCGCTGGGCGTCGAGGCGCTCGTAGGGCTCGGTGTCGATCCCGTTGTAGACGACGACCGCCTTCTC
>JAOTVO010000386.1 GCA_029863355.1 Candidatus Krumholzibacteriia bacterium | reverse complement strand
ATCGGGTACGTTCCACCTGCGGAGTACGAGGAGGCGTATTATCGCTGTCAGGAGGAGAGGGAGATACACGCAGGAGTCAACTAACCGAGTCTCCGGAGAACCCGGGGCGGTTCACTGCCAACTGGGGGATCACTCCAAGTTCTAGACGCGGATCGACGAACTGTCAAGGCCAAACCAATCTGTTGTCGCTGCATTATTGATAACCTAAACAGAGCCTCACACATCACCATCAAGCGCACTTGACACTTCTGCCAAAAGTGCTTTCCGACCAACATGTTCCGAGGTGCCCCGAAGAACCCTCTTGTAGTGAACGTCCCTCCTCGCTGTCGCACAAGGCGATGCTCCCCCGTCGGGCTGTCGGCCGAGTGATCCCACGGACGCAACCCCCTCACGCCCCAGGCACCCGATACTGAATCGCTTCCGCGAGGTGGCGCGACGCGATGGTGGCCGCGCCCTCGAGGTCGGCGATCGTGCGCGCAACTCTAATCAGGTGCGCGCGGCCGCGCGCGCTGACGCGGAAGCGGCGCTGGGCCTGCGCGAGGAGCAGCTCGGCGTCGCTTTCCATGCGGCACCACTCGCGGAAGCGGCGCTCGGGGATGCGCGCGTTCACGGCGAGGCCGTCGCCCGCGAAGCGGCGCGTTTGGATCTCGCGCGCTTTGATCACACGCGTGCGCATGGCTTGGGTGCTTTCGCCGCGCGCGGTGTCGCGAAAGGCTTGGGGATCGACGGGCTGGACGCGCGCGTGGATGGCGATGCGGTCGAGGAGCGGGCCGGAGATCTTGCCCACGTAGTTTTCTATCTGTAGTGGACTGCAGCGGCACTGGCGCTCGCGGCTGCCATGGTAGCCGCAGGGGCAGGGGTTCATGGCGGCCACGAGCTGGAAGCGCGCGGGAAAGGTGACCGCACTGCGCGCGCGGGAGATGGTGATCACGCCCTCTTCGAGGGGCTCGCGCAGGCTCTCGAGCACGTGCCTTCTGAACTCGGGCAGCTCGTCCATGAACAGCACGCCGTTGTGGGCGAGGGTCACCTCGCCGGGCCGGGGCATGGCGCCGCCGCCGATCAAGCCGGCGTCGCTGGCGCTGTGGTGGGGCGCGCGAAAGGGGGGTGCGCTCAGGATGCCTCCGTTTCGGAGCATGCCGACGATGCTGTAGATCATGGTGGTCTGGAGCGCGGCGTGGTGGGAGAGGGGCGGGAGGATGCCGCCGAAGCGGCGCGCGAGCATGGTCTTGCCGGCGCCGGGCGGGCCGACCATGAGCACGTGGTGGCCGCCCGCCGCGGCCACGACGAGGGCGCGCTTGACGGCCTCCTGGCCGGCGACGTCCTGCATGTCGCCGTGTGTGTCGCTGGTTTGGGTTGGTTCGGGCGTCGGTGGTGCTTCGTCGGCAGCCTTGACGACGGCGCGGCGATCGTCGGTGTTCTCGCCGGCGCCATCGGGAAGCGCACTTGCGCCGAAGACGGCACCCACGGCGTCGCGCAGGCGCTCGCAGGCGACGACCTCGAGGCTCTCGACGGCGCGCGATTCGGCGAGGTTGGCGGCGGGCACGACGGCGCGCGCGAAGCCGCGCGCGCGGGCGTGGAGCAGCATGGGCAGCGCCCCCGGCACGCGCCGCAGCGAGGCGTCGAGGGCGAGCTCGCCCAGGAAGAGGGTGCGCGCAACCGGTGGTTCGTCCTTCTTGCTCGCCGTCGCCTGACCGGACGCGACCAGAATCCCCACGGCGATGGCGAGGTCGAAGGCGGCGCCTTCCTTCTTGATGTCGGCGGGCGCGAGGTTGACGGTAATGCGTTTCAGCGGAAACTCCCAGCCGGCGTTCTTGAGCGCGGCGGTCACGCGCTCGCGGCTCTCGCGCACGGCGGTATTGGGAAGGCCCACGATGGAGAAACAGGGGATGCCCCGGGCGATGTCCACCTCGACCTCGACGGCGAGCCCGTCGATGCCAAGGATGGCGCCGGAGTAGACGGTGGTGTGCATGCGCGCCTCCTGCGGTGCGTGGTGTGAGCTGTCGCGGGAGGAACGCGTCCGCCGGGAGGGCCGCCGGAAAGGCGGTGACGGACGGAGCGATGCTAGCATACAATCGCCGCTCCGGCAACGGACCCCGAAGGCAGCCACCCGTGAAACCTCGGCCCATCTTCCATGGCTTCTCCGCGCAGGAGAAGCGCATCCTCTTCATCACCTGTCCCGCGCATTTCCTCACCCACTTCTTCATTCTGGTGTTTCCGGCGGTGACGATGCCGCTGGTAGCGGCGCTGGGGATCCCGCTGGAGACGGTGGTGCGGATCTCGTTCTTCATGTACCTGCTCTACGGGCTCTGCGCGCTGCCCGTGGGGATCATCGTGGACCGCTGGCAGGCGCGCACGATGCTGGTGATCGGCGTCTTCCTGATGGGTGCGGGGCTCCTGGCGGCGGGGGCGGTG
>JAOTVO010000385.1 GCA_029863355.1 Candidatus Krumholzibacteriia bacterium | reverse complement strand
CTGCCTTCGAGCAGGCAGTCTTTCACGGTGCAGCCCTCCGCGAGCACCGAGTCGCGGACGATCGAGTTGTGCACGGTCGCGCCCTCCGCTATGGACACGTGGGGCCCGATGATCGAGCCCACCACCTCGGCCCCGGGCGAGATCGCCACCGGAGGCACGACGATGGAGCCGTCGATCGAGGGGGCGCCGCCGAGCCCGTTCTCCAGCAGGCGGCGGTTCGTCTCCAGCAGCGTCTCGGGCTTGCCGCAGTCGAACCACTGGTCGATCGTGAACGGCTCGAACTCGGCGCCGTGTTCGATCATGTGCTGCAGCGCGTCGGTGATCTGGTACTCGCCCTTCGTGGTGACATCGTTGTCGATCACCCAGCGCACCGCGTCGAACAGCGCGCGCCCGTCGGTCAGATAGTATAGTCCCACCAGGGCCAGGTTCGAGGGCGGATCCTGCGGTTTCTCGACCAGCCGCGTGATGAGACCGCCGCGGACCTCGCACACGCCGAAACGCCGCGGATCCTCTACTTCCTTCACGCCCAAGACGTTGCGTGGCCGCGCCACCACCGCCGCCAGGTCGGTCGTGATGATGGTGTCGCCGAGCACGATGAGGAGCGGCTCGCCCGCGTCGGCCACCGCGCGGGTCAAATCGACGGCGTGGCCGATTCCCTTCCGCTCTTCCTGCAGCACGAACTCGACGTTGAGGCCGGCGTATTGCTTGCGCACGTACGCCTCGATGAGGTCGCCCTTGTAGCCCACGATGAGCACGATGCGGCTGGGCCCGAGGGCGACGACGTCGTCGAGGATGTGCGAGATGATCGGCTTGCCCGCGACGTACAGCAGGGCCTTGGGCAACGTGTACGTATGCGGCCGGAGCCGGGTTCCGATTCCCGCCGCGGGAATGATCGCGATCACCGGTGCTGAAGCCTCCCTGGGCGCCGCGCGCTAGCGCCCGAGCTGGCGCTTGAGATAGTCGATTTTCTCGACGGGCGTCGGGTCGACGCCGTTGAGGTACGCCAGATAGACGCTGACGAAGTCGCCGAGCACGAGCAGGGACAGCATGCGCGAGAGCCTTCCGCCCGTTCCCGCTTGCAAACGGATCACGCTGTGCGCCGTCTGGGTAACGATGCCGAGCCCCACCTCGGTCTGGCGACGCGTCATCTCGTGGTCGTCGTCGTCCTCGAGCGAGAGCACCACCGCTCCACGCACCAGCGCCTCCGGAGTCTGCCAGCCGACGATCTCGTTGTGATTGAGCTCGGGATAGATGGCGAAGTGCGCCAGCGACTTCGCGTTCTCGTTCAGCTGCCCCGCCCAGCGGCGCGCGACGGCCTCCAGCAGGCCCGGGCCCGCGTAGACGAGCGGGAACCTCCCGTGCACGGCCTGTGCGATCTCCATGGCCACGTTGCCGGGCGTATCGATCGCGCATTCCTGGCAGCGCGCCTCGACCGCGCGCAGCGCCTCCTCGTACTCCTCGTCGCCGAAGGACGCCGCCCCGGCGGCGCGCAGGATGTGCAGCGTGGCGAACAGGGAGTACCCGATGGCGGCGCGCGGCGGCATCCCTCCGGGGATGCGGCACAGGGGCACGTCGCCGTCGCGGCAGAGTTCTTCGAGCTTGCCCCCGCTGGACACGGCCACGAAACGGCCGTCGCCTCCGGATAGCGACGCGCAGGCCGAGAGCGTCTCTCCCGTGTTGCCCGAATACGACGAGACGATCACCAGCGAGCCGTCCCGGGCCCACGCCGGCGCCCGGTAGTCGCGGCAGACGAAGAGCGGCGCGCGCAGGCGATCCCCCAGGAACGCGCGGGCCAGGTCGCCGCCGATCGCCGATCCGCCCATCCCGCACACCACCACCTGACGGCACGGCGCGGGCTCGAGGCGCTCGGCAAAGGCGGCGCCGATCGACCACGCGTCGCGCATCTGCGCGGCCATGCCGGCCACGCGCGCGTACATGCCCCCGCCGTCGTGGCGGTCGCGCAGCGCCTTCCAGTCCGTCATTCGGCTGCCCCCTCGGCGGCGCTGCCGCGCTGGACGTGCGCCCGAAGGAACCCCTCGACCTCGTGCTCGATGTCCGCCGTCGTGCGCAGGCGCATTACGCGCCGGACCAGCGCACGGCACTCGTCGAAAGTGACCGAGCGGATGATCCGCTTGACCTCCGGGATCATGTTCGGGCTGCAGCTGAACTCGTCGATCTGCAGACCGATGAGGATCAGGATGGAGAACGGATCGCCGCACATCTCTCCGCACACGCTCACGTGTATGTCGCGCTTGCGGGCCGCATCCACCGTCTGTTTCAAGAAGCGGATGATGCTGGGGTGCAGGTTCTGGTACAGGTGCGCGATCTTGCTGTTGCCGCGGTCGACGGCCATCGTGTACTGGATGAGATCGTTGGTTCCGATGGAGAAGAAAGCCACCTCCCGCGCCAGGTGCTC
>JAOTVO010000384.1 GCA_029863355.1 Candidatus Krumholzibacteriia bacterium | reverse complement strand
CCCCGGCGTCGTTCGAGCCCGTGCTGGACTACGTCGTCGTCAAGTGCCCCCGGTTTGCCTTCGAGAAGTTCCCGACCGCGGACGTGACGCTCACCACGCAGATGAAGTCGGTGGGCGAGTCGATGGCGATCGGTCGGACGTTCAAGGAGGCCCTGCAGAAGGGGCTCCGTGCGCTCGAAACGGATCGGGCCGGCTGGGCGGTGGCGGCACGGCTGGAGGATGATCGGTTGGAATCGGAGGATCTCGCGGAGCTTCGGGCCGCGCTGGGCCGACCGACGCCCGAGCGCATCTTCCAGATCAAACGGGCCATGCGGGCCGGCATCTCGATCCCGGAGATCGCCGAGCGGACGCACATCGATCCGTGGTTCCTGCACCAGCTCGCCGAACTCCTCGAGGCGGAAGAGCGGTACCGGGCGGCGACCGCCGTCGACGCCCCCCTGCTGCGCGAGATGAAGCGGATGGGGTTCTCCGACTGTCAGCTCGGACCGCTGCGCGGCGAGACCGAAACGGACGTTCGCACGCGGCGCTGGTCGCTCGGCGTCCATCCGGCCTACAAGATGGTGGACACGTGCGCCGGCGAATTCCCATCGGCCACGCCGTATCTCTACTCCTCCTACGACGAAGAGAACGAATCCGCGGCCTTCGAGGATCAGGGGATCGTGATTCTCGGCAGCGGACCGAATCGCATCGGGCAGGGAGTGGAGTTCGACTACTGCTGCGTGCGCGCGGGTCTTGCCCTGCGGGAGCTCGGCTACCGCACGATCATGATCAACTCCAATCCCGAGACGGTCTCGACGGACTTCGACATCTCGGACAAGCTGTACTTCGAGCCGCTGACCCTCGAAGACGTGCTGGAGATCGTGCGCCTCGAGCAGCCCAAGGGGGTGATCGTCCAACTGGGCGGGCAGACGCCGCTCAAGCTGGCGAAGGGTCTGGAGGCCGCCGGGGTCCCGATTCTGGGCACCAGCCCCGACGCCATCGACGCGGCGGAAGACCGGCGACGCTTCGAGGCGGTCGCCCGCGAGCTCGGCGTGACCCAGCCCGCCAACGGAACGGCGACGGACGTCGAGGGCGCGGTGGCGGCGGCGGGTCGGATCGGGTACCCGGTGCTGGTGCGGCCGTCCTACGTGCTCGGCGGTCGGGCGATGGAAATCGTGTACGACGAAGCGTCGCTGCGGCGCTACTTCCAGACCGCCGCTCGGGCGTCCCCCGACCACCCGGTGCTCATCGACCAGTTTCTCGAAGACGCCTTCGAGGCCGACGTCGATGCCATCTCCGACGGACAGCGCTGTGCCATCGGCGGCGTCATGCAGCATATCGAAGACGCCGGAATCCACTCGGGGGATTCGGCGTGCGTGCTCCCGCCCTATCTGATCGCGGACGACGCGGTGGAGGCCATGCGGACCCATACGCGGGCCTTCGCGAAGGCACTCGGGGTCGTCGGCCTGATCAACGTGCAGTACGCGGTGAAGGATGGCGTCGTGTACGTGCTGGAGGTGAACCCGCGCGGGTCGCGCACCGTGCCCTTCGTCAGCAAGGCGACCGGCGTGCCGTTGGCGAAGCTGGCGGCCGCGGTGATGGTGGGCCGGTCCCTCGACGAAGCAGGCGTGCCCGACGAAGTCCAGATCCCCTACGTCGCCGTGAAAGAGGCGGTGTTCCCGTTCGCGAAGTTGCCCAACGTGGATACCGTCCTTGGGCCCGAGATGCGCTCCACGGGCGAGGTCATGGGTATCGCGGACAGCTTCGGAATGGCGTTTGCCAAGGCGCAGATTGGCGCGGACGGCGCGCTCCCGCTGAGCGGGGCGATCCTGGTTACCGTGAATGACAGCGACAAACCCACCGTGCTGCCGATCGCGCGGCGGTTCCACGAGATGGGATTCAAGATCATCGCGACCGAGGGGACGGCCCGGTATCTGCGCGGCCGGGGCGTTCCCTCGGACGTGATCCCCAAGGTGTACGAGGGGCGGCCGAATCCGATCGACCTCATGGCATCGGGTAAGGTCCAGCTCCTCATCAACACGCCGCTCGGAAAGCTCACTCAGCGGGACGACTACTTGATGCGCCGAGCCGCCCTCGAGCATCGCCTGCCGTATACCACGACGATGTCGGCGGCGAGCGCGGCGTGTGACGCCATCCTCGCGCTGCGCAGTCGCGAAGGCCAGGTGCGCTGTCTGCAGGAGTGGTACGAACTGAGCGGCGTCGCCGAGCGGTGGCTGGTCAGGGGCGGTGTCCTGTTCGGCTCCGGTGTGGCGCCATGAAAGGGGTCCAATGACAGGTTACTTTGTCCATGAAAGCTCCTACGTCGATGACGGGGCGCAGGTCGGGAACGGCACCAAGATATGGCATTTCAGCCACGTGATGCCCGGTGCGGTGATCGGCGAGCGCTGCAGCCTCGGGCAGAACGTCGTGGTGATGCCCGGCACCCGAA
>JAOTVO010000383.1 GCA_029863355.1 Candidatus Krumholzibacteriia bacterium | reverse complement strand
GAGGCCATGCTCCCCGGCGGGTAGCGGTGGCCATGACCGTCGTCCGCCGACGGCGGCAGCGCCTGCAGGAGGGGCAGCTTCGTCACGTCCGGCAGCGTCAGCACCAGAAACTGCTCCGGCGGCGCGTCGGCGGCCATCACGGCGCGCAGGCGCCGGACCAGCTCTTCGTAGTCGCTTCGGAATTCCTCCGGCGACGGAGACGTGATCTTTCCCACCATGTCGAACGACGCCAACAGATCGTTGGCACCGATGAAGAGCACCACCCATCGCGGCCGCTTCTCCCACTGCTCGATCGTCTCCATCGCGCTCAGACCCTTCGGCAGCAGGAAGCGGCCGAACGTCCATCCGCTCGAGTGTTTGTTTTCACTCTTCGTACGGGACGACTGCCGCAACAGCTCTTCCACCGTCTGTCCCGGCACCGCCATCACGATCCGTTCCTCGTCCGCGGTGAAGCGCGGAGAGCCGCCCCGCAGCGCCTGCCGCGCCTCCCACGCGTACGCCAGTCCCCCCGCCGTGAACCCCAGCTCGGCAAGCCCCAGGTGATTGATCGGATACGTGATGTCGTAGGGCGCCCGCGGCGGTTCCATGCCCAGCCGGCGGATCAGCTGGCCCGACCACGCCTGCCGGATCGACTTCGCGTTGAGGGAGAGGAAGTAGATGCCGGCTGTCACGCTGTCGCCGACCAGCAGCAGCTCCGACGGTGAGCGCGGCAGCGCGCCGCCCGCAACGGCGTAGGTGACGAGGCAGGCGAGGATCGCGCACGAGGCGCCGAGGCCCGCGCATGCCGCCCTCGGCTGTCGCCGGCGGCCCCATCGCCGCGCGCTTCCCACACATGGTCTCATGGTTTCAATCTGCCTCGGCGAGTTCACCCGGATTGCGCTCGCCGGCGCCAGCGGCGGATAGTAGACTTACCGCACGCCTCTTCCGCCGTCGGCAGACACGACGAATGGGTGATCCGGACATGCTTTCTGCGACGACACCAAGGGTGCGGCGCATACTCCTGGCGACACTGGTCGCTCTTCTTCTCGCATCTGTCTACATACATAGCCATTCAGGCTTCTATGACCAAGATGAGATCGGACACTACATATCGCTCAAGTCCATGACCACGTCCATGTGGTTCCAGCCCTGGCAACGCGCGGGCTTCAAGCTGCTCTACCTGCCGCTCAAAGATCTCGACCTCGGTGCCATTCGCTTCGTGAATCTCCTGGTGATCGTGGCCTGCAGCGCGCTGCTCTATCGCGTCGCCGGCGCGTTCGTCGCGCTCGTGTTTCTGACCTTTCCGCTCGTCCACCAGACCGGCGCGCGCTTCTACTCGGAGATCCCCGCCATGCTACTCATCACCGCGTCCATCCTGCTGCTGCAAAGACAACGGCTGGCGTGGTTCGCGTTGACCCTTTCGTATGCCGTGCTGGTGAGGTTCGAAATCGCGCTCTTGTTCTTGCCGGCCGCGTACGTGCTGCGAAAGAAGCCGAGCTACATTCCGCTGCTCTTCGTTTTCCCTCTGACGTTCTATATCGTATCGGTGGCGGTGACGGGAGAGTGGACAGGGCTATTCGAGCGCTACACCAGCTACACCCACGAGCACAGTTGGAAGGGCGACGACCCGTCTCACTACCTCCGGGCCGTGTTCATCATGGGTGGTTTGTGGCCCCTGCTTGCGTTTCCCACGCTCATCGCCCGCCTGCGGCGCGGCGACGACCTCGTGCGTTTCATGGGTCTTTCGACCATCGCCCTGTTGCTTCTCTACACCCTGTCCTACTGGAAGAAAACCGCCTTCGGCCCCATCATCGGCATCGAACGACACGTCTTGCTCACCGCACCGATGATCGCCGTGTTCGCGGGAACCGCCAGAACCCCCTATCGCGCGCCCATGATGTGGGTCGCGGTCATCATACCACTGGTACTGCCCCTCAAACAGAAAGGAGTCGAGGAGCGTACTCTCGACCCCGCGTGCGCGGTCATCCAAGAACTCACATATCATAAGCTCTACGTCGAGCACGGCTACGTGAATCTCCGTCTGGGCGAGCCCCTTCACTCCGACGCGATTACCACGCTCGAGTTCCGCAAGGAGGCGCAGCCCGGTGATCTCATGCTTTGGGAGAACCACTATGCCGCTCGTCTCATCGGATACGACGAAGTGATCATGAACTGGATGCCCATATGGCACGCGTCGACGGCGGGCTTCGACGTCTATCTCCTGCGAAAGACCTGACTCACCCCTCCGGCACCCGATACTGGATCGCCTCCGCCAGGTGCCGCGAAGCGATGCGCTCCGCGCCCTCCAGATCCGCGATCGTGCGCGCGACGCGGATCAAGTGCGCGCGGCCGCGCGCGCTCACGCGGAAGCGGCACTGGGCTTGCACGAGGAGCAGCTCGGCGTCGCTCTCCATGCGGCACCACTCGCTGAAGCGGCGCTCGGGGATGCGCGCGTTCGTGGCGAGGCC
>JAOTVO010000382.1 GCA_029863355.1 Candidatus Krumholzibacteriia bacterium | reverse complement strand
ACTCGGGCCCCATGCGGGCAGGGGAATTGCGCTCAACGTCGAGGCGCCTCCCGGTTTGGCCCGTGCGGGCTTGAAGCCGAGCGAGGGTCCGGCAGACACTCTTTATCTCGGTTACATGAGCGGGCTCAGTGCGACACAACTCGCGCTGCGGGCCCCGCCATCGTGGTCGAAGTGGATCGGACAGGTGCGGCCGCCGGCTCCGCCCGGCCTTGGCGCTTGGCGGCGCAGCTTGCGCCTGCTGCGCGAGCACGTGCGTGCGACATGGGCCCGGCTTGCCTTTCGCGAGGGCATTGCCCACACGGGCGCCTCCGGCCGGAACTTGATGGCCGGTGTGACCGTGCTTGGCGCATGGGCGCTCGGTCTGGCGTGGCTTGCGCTCGGATTCGTGAACGCGGATGGCACTCAGACGGGCGATCTCTTCATCGAGGAGGTCGTCCACCCGCTGGGCGCTCGCCACGGGGGCGGTGTCTCGGGCGTGGCGTTCAGCCCCGATGGCGCGCGCATTGTGAGCAGCAGTCGCGACAAGACGGTGCGGCTCTGGGATGCGATGAGCGGGGAGCCGGTCGACGCGCCGCTACGCGGCCACCAAAGCAACGTCAGCAGCGTGGCGTTCAGCCCCGATGGCGCGCGCATCGTGAGCGGCGGTTGGTCGGGGACGCTGCGGCTCTGGGATGCGAAGAGCGGGGAGCCGATCGGCGCGCCGCTGCGCGGTCACCAAAGCGCGGTCACCAGCGTGGCGTTCAGCCCCGATGGCGCGCGCATCGTGAGCGGCGGTAGTGACAAGACGCTGCGGCTCTGGGATGCGAAGAGCGGGGAGCCGATCGGCGCGCCGCTGCGCGGTCACGAGGGCGAGGTCACCAGCGTGGCGTTCAGCCCTGATGGCGCGCGCATCGTGAGCGGCAGTAATGACAAGACGCTGCGGCTCTGGGATGCGAAGAGCGGCGAGCCGATCGGCGCGCCGCTGCGCGGCCACCGGAGCGTGGTCAGCAGCGTCGCGTTCAGCCCAGATGGGGCGCGCATCGTGAGCGGCAGTTACGACAAGACGCTACAGCTCTGGGATGCGAAGAGCGGGCAGCCAGTCGGCACACCGCTGCGCGGTCACGAGGGCGAGGTCAGCAGTGTGGCGTTCAGCCGCGATGGCGCGCGCATCGTGAGCGGGGGTTGGTCCGGGACGCTGCGGCTCTGGGATGCGAAGAGCGGCGAGCCGATCGGCGCGCCGCTGCGCGGCCACCGGAGCGTGGTCAGCAGCGTGGCGTTCAGCCCCGATGGCGCGCGCATCGTGAGCGGCAGTGCCTCAGGGACGCTGCGGCTGTGGGAAGCTTTCTCTTCCGGGGCGCCGCCCGATTCCCTTGCGCTCGGCCCGATTCCCGGAGCGTTCGATGAAGCAACGCTTGGTTGGGTGGTGGGTCTGGCGACACTGACCGGGCTGATCTGGCTCATTCTCCGTCTCTGGCGCGGCGGTGTCCGGCGGCACGTGCGGCACCACGCTCACCAGCTGCTGCCGCGAACCTGAGAGTCATGGAAACGGCTCAGGCCATCGAGGGCGTTCAGGAAACCGCACGGGCCACGCCTCGACCAGGGACGCGCCCGTCGAGGTTCGATGAGGTAATGAGCGTTTCCGTTGCGCTGGCCGCCGCGGGCGCGCTCGGATGGTTCGTATTCAGGGTGATCTCGTCGGGCGACGCGCTGGTCGCCCTGGTCGTCCTCGCCGTGATACTCACCGTCGCTGCCGTAGGAGTGGGGATGCTAGCCGACCTACTGCCGCGGCCCAAGGCCCTTCCGGGAGGGAATGCACGGGAAAGTCTATCTGGCGCCGTTCTGCTTGGGGGACTGGTTACGCTGGTCCTCGCGTCCGAGTCCTTCTTTGCCGGCCTCGGGTTGTTATTTCTTTGGGCCCTCGCTTCGTGGTTCGTCTTCGGGGTCGCAGCGCTGCACCGGCGTCGGGCGGTCGGCGCGGTGGGGCGCTTTCAGTCGGTTGTCGTTGGGCTGATCCGCTTCGGGGTGGGGACCGCGGTTTGCCTGGCGCTCGCGTTTCAGGCCGGTGATCTGCTGTTCACAGTCGTGCACCCGCTCGTACTTGGGACGCCTCTCGAGCAACTCGCAGAGGGGTTCGCGGTGCTCGTCGGGTTCCTGGTGTTCATGCTTACCATCTGGGCCGTTTGGCGCGGCCCCAGCGCATTGGCAGCAGCGCAGCTCGATGGCCTGGTCGACGCCCGGATCGCCTTCGAAGTCGAGGGCGTGTTCCCCTTCACCCTTCTGCTCGCGCTGGGGCTTGGCATCCTCGAACTGGAATCGGGGGCGATCGGACCGAGCACGTTTACTGTCTTTGCCGCGCTGGCGAGCGGATTCGCGGCGGGCGCGGCCTACGCGACGGCGCGGATCCTTCTGTCGAGATCCAGAGAGGAAGGTGCAACAGGGTTGCTGGTGGTCTTGCCTTACGGCAGATCGCCC
>JAOTVO010000381.1 GCA_029863355.1 Candidatus Krumholzibacteriia bacterium | reverse complement strand
CAGCGACATCGGGGACGTGGTGCGCGAGGCGAGCTACTGGGCGGCGAAGGACCAGGCGCGGACCGTGCGCGCCGAGCACGTCGCGCGCGCCAACCAGGCGCGCGCGCGCCGCGTTGGGCTGATCGAGGAGAAGGTCCAGGAGATGTTCGACGACGGCACCATCCTCGTCGACCGCAGCGGCGCGAAGGTGGGACAGGTGAACGGCCTGGCCGTCTTCGACATGGGCGACCACGCCTTCGGGAGGCCCACCCGTATCACCGTGGAGACGGGCGTGGGGCGCGGCGGCGTGATCAACATCGAGCGCGAAGCGGAGATGAGCGGGCGCGTGCACACCAAGGCGGTGCTCATCCTCGAGGGGTATCTGCGCCGGCTGTACGCGCAGGACAAGCCCATCACCATGGCGGCCAGCATCGCCTTCGAACAATCGTACGCGGGCGTGGATGGGGACAGCGCGTCCTCGACCGAAATCTACGCGATCCTCTCCAGCCTGAGCGGCGTTCCGCTGCGGCAAGACATCGCCGTCACGGGGTCGGTCAATCAGAAGGGCGAGATCCAGCCCATCGGCGGCGTGAACGAGAAGATCGAGGGATTCTTCGACGTCTGCCGGCACAAGGGACTCACGGGACGCCAGGGCGTGATGATCCCGGCCCTGAACCTGCGCGACCTCATGCTACGCAAGGACGTGGCCGACGCCGTGGTCAAGGGCAAGTTCCACGTATACGCGGTGCGCACCATCGACGAGGGCGTCGAGGTGCTCACCGGCAGCAAGGCGGGCGCGCGGGGGCGCGACGGCCGCTTCACGCGCGGCAGCGTACACGACCTCGTCGACGAGGCTCTGCGCCGCTTCCACGCCACGCTCCGCGACTCCGAAGACGGGCCACACGACAAGGAAGACGGCCATCGCCGCCACCACTGAGGAAGTCGAGTTGAGCGATCGCGAAGCGCAGGTGAAGTCGATGGCCCGCGAGGTGGGCTTCTCGCTCGTGGGTATCGCCCCCGTCACGCCGCACGAACGGTCGAATCGCGTGATGGAACGCTGGCTCGCCGGGGGGATGCACGGCGAGATGGCGTGGCTGGAGCGCCACCGCCCCGGACGCGAGGATCCGAGCAACCTCCTCGAGGGCGCGCGCTCCGCCGTCTGCGTGGCCGTCAACTACTACCACGAGGTCGAGAAGGAACAGCGCCGCATGGACGGGAGCGACGGTCGGGGCGCGTTCTCGATCTACGTGCACCACGAGGACTACCACGGGGTGATGACGCGCATGCTGGCCGAGCTCGAAGAGCGACTGCGGTCCGTCCACGCCGGCCTGCGCGCGACGGCCTGCGTGGACACGCGGCCGGTGTCGGACCGCGCCATCGCCCTGCGCGCGGGCGTCGGTTGGCTGGGGAAGAACACCGCGGTCATATCGCCGCGGTACGGATCGTGGATCTTTCTCGGCGAGCTGATCACGAACCTCGAGCTCGCGCCCGATTCTCCCTTGGAGACCCTCTGCGGCACCTGTTCGCGCTGCGTCGACGCGTGCCCCACCGGCGCCCTGGACAAGCCGTTCGTGCTCGACGCGCGGCGCTGCATCTCCTACCTGACCATCGAGAAGCGCGGCCCCATAGACGCGGCGCTGCACGAGCCCATCGGGCTCGACGTCTACGGGTGCGACACCTGCCAGAGCGTCTGCCCCTTCAACGAGGTGGCGACCGAATCGACCGTCTTCGACCGGGACACGCGCAGTCCGCTGGTGGACACGCCGCTGGAGGCGCTGACGGCCATCGGCGAGGTGGAGTTCCGTGAGCTCACGCGCGACAGCGCGATCCGACGCTGCCGAAGCGAAGGCATGCGCCGCAACGCGGAGATCGTGCGCGCCAACGTGGGCCGCGGGATGCCCGACGCGGCCCCCGGCGGGCGCTAGTCGCAGGGGATGTAGACGGTGAAGGTCGTACCCTCGCCCTCGGCGCTGCGGCAGTAGGCGCGGCCGTCGCACACCAACAGGATGCGCTGCATGATGGCAAGGCCCAGGCCGCGGCCCTTGACCCCGCGGTCCGGGCTGTTGGACGCCTGGCGGAACGGCTCGGAGACGTGGGGGATCTCGGCTTGCGGAATGCCGATCCCACGATCCGCGACCCGCAGGACGAGGTAGCGGTCGCATGCGGGCGCTTCCCGATGCCGCTCCGGCGACGGCGCCGCTGTCGCGTGACCGTCCAGCGCGTCGGCTACCGCCGCATAGTCGGCGACGACTTCCCTCGCGTGCGACTCCCAGTCGGCGAGCGCGACACCGTCGTCCTCCGAACCCACGGCGGCGGCGATGCCCGCCGTCACCGTGACGATCGCGCCCGGGGGAGAGAAACGGATCGCGTTCTCGACGAGCGCACCCGCGACGACGAGCAGGTCGCCGCGCGGCATCCACGGCGAGAGCGAGCGGCACTCGTCGGCGCCGGTCACCCCGACGCGAATGCTCCGC
>JAOTVO010000380.1 GCA_029863355.1 Candidatus Krumholzibacteriia bacterium | reverse complement strand
TCGACTCGTCCTTTATGATTGAGATGTACTGCCGCATCGTATCCTTATCAGCGCCACCATTCTCCTCCTGCGGCAGCTCGCGCAGCAGCAGCTTGGCGTAGGTGAGAATCCCGAACAGCGGGTTGTTGATCTCGTGCGCGACGCTGGCGGAGAGCTTCCCCAGCGACGCCATCTTCTCCATATGGATGATCTGCGACTGCGCCCGGCGCAGTTCCTCGGTCTTGTGCTCCACCCGCTCCTCGAGCGTGCTCCCCCACTCCTGCAGCTCGGCGCGGGCCACCTTGAGGTCCTGCGCCATGCGGTTGAAGCGCTGGGCCAGCTGGCCGATCTCGTCTGTCGTCACGATGTCGATGCGGGCGTCGAGGTCGCCGGACGAGATGCGCAGCATGCCCTCGCTGAGCTTTCGGATCGGGCGCCTGACCACCTGATAGATGAAAAGACCGGACAGGCCCGCCACGAGAAGCGTCATCAGGACCGCGGACACGATCAACGAGCGGCTCAACGCCGCCACGCGCTGGTCGACGTCGGCCAGGGACATCTTCACGTCGAGGACGCCTAAGACCGTTTGCTCAGGCGCGTGTGCGTGGCAGGCGGCGCTCGAGCACTCGGGCTCGTTGCGGATGGGGTTGATCAGACCCAGTATCCGCTCGCCCTCCGGAGCTTCGTAGACGCGGACGCGCCCCGAGGCGGGGACGGAAACGAGCGGCGAGTCGGACGCGTGGCAGATCACGCAGGCCTCGGCGCGCAGGTCCACCTCCGTGCCCACCTGCGACGAGTCGGTGGAGAAGATGATCTCGCCGGTCTTGTTGTAGATGTTGATGGCGACGAAGCCGGGCTCGTTGCCCAGCGTGCGAATGATCTGGTGCACGTCCTCCTTGCGGTTGAGGAGCATCCCGTAGCGCGTCGAGCGAACGATGAGGTCGCTGGCCTGGTTGGCGTTGGCGAAGACCTGGTCGGTCAGGTTGTGCGAGGACGTGCGGATGTCCACATAGGTGTGAGCGGCGAAGAACACCACCATCGCTCCCACGAGGAGGAGGAACAGGCGAAAGCTGAGATAACGAAGCGGGTGGCTCATGGGCCCGTCTCCCGCGGTAAAACCGATTCGAGACTCCCTACTCCTATATTATGCCGTCCTGATGAATTCTTCAACCCCCATCGGTGGGATCTTCCAGGCGCCCGTTGAAATACGCTACTGGCGGTCGCTTTCGGGCCGCGGCGCCCCTCGGGGTGCCATCCGGGTGGCGCAAGTCGACGTGCTCGCTGTGGCCGAAGCGCACGGGGCCGGGGCGGTACTCGTGCGTCGGGATGAGTAGGCCGTCGAGCTCGGCCGCCACCGCAGGCGCGGACCAGGAGCAGCCCCCCATGGCGACGATGAACCCGTCCCCACCATGCGCGTGATGGCTGCGTTGAGGCGATTGATGATGAAGCCCATGATGGTGAGCCACGCGCCGACGATGCAGTCGGCTGCCCCTACGGCGGCGTGGACCCCGCGTGCTCACGAGCAATTGCAGAGCGGGTGGTGCTTACCCGCTGCGCCCAGCGGCCACCGCTTCTCCTCAACCGACAAGTTGAGGAAAGCGCTCCCGACGTGCTATGCTCACGGCCGCATGAAGGTCCTCCTATCGGGAAACCAAGCGATCGCGCGCGGCGCCTGGGAGAGCGGCGTCCACTACGCGACGGGGTATCCCGGCACCCCCAGCACGGAGATTCTGGAGAGCCTCGCCGCGTCCGACGGCGTCGAGACCGAGTGGGCGATCAACGAGAAGGTCGCCCTCGACGAGGGCGTCGGCGTGTCGCTCGCCGGCCGGCGCGCGCTGGTCACGATGAAGCACGTCGGGCTCAACGTGGCCTCCGACTCCCTGATGGTGGTGGCCTACTCGGGGTGCATCGGCGGCCTGGTCGTGGTATCCGCCGACGACCCCGGCATGCACTCCTCGCAGAACGAGCAGGACAACCGTTACTACGCCAAGTTCGCCAAGGTGCCGCTGCTCGAACCCGTCGACCCACAGGAGGCGAAGGATTTCGTCCGCATCGCCTTCGACCTGTCGGAGCGCTTCGAGGTCCCCGTGCTGCTGCGAACGACGACGCGCATCTCCCACGCCAAGGGCGTGGTCGAGCTGGGCGAGCGCGACTCCGTCGAGCCCAAGCGGTACCAGACCGACATCCCTCGGTTTCTCGTGCCCCCGTTCGCCAGGAAGCGGCGGCCCACGGTGGAGGCGCGCCTGGAGAGCCTGCGCGAGCTGAGCGAGCGCTTCGAGTACAACTGCGTCGAGGAGGGCGACCCCGGCGTCGGCGTCATCGCCAGCGGCGCCGGTTACCAGTACGTGCGCGAGGTGCTGCCCCACGCCACCTTCCTGCGGCTGGGGATGGCCTATCCGTTTCCCGTGGAGAAGGCGCGGGCGTTCTGCGCGCGCTTCGAGCGGGTGTACGTCGTCGAGGAGGGCGAGCCGTTCGTC
>JAOTVO010000379.1 GCA_029863355.1 Candidatus Krumholzibacteriia bacterium | reverse complement strand
AAAGATCCTGGACCTCACGAGAGTCGTCGCCGGCCCTTTCGCCACCGCCGTCCTCGCCGACCTCGGCGCACACGTCCTCAAGATCGAGCGTCCCGGCACCGGCGACGACTACCGCTATGGTCCTTCCAAGAAGGGCAAGACCTCGCTCTCCTTCCAGAACACCAACCGCGGCAAACGCAGCATCACCCTCGACCTGCGCAAGCCGCGCGGCCGCGAGCTCTTCCTGCGGCTCGCTCGCGAGGCCGACGCGGTGGTGGAGAACTTCCGTGCGGGCTGGCTCGCCTCCCAGGGGCTCGACGGGCAGACGCTCCACGCCGCGAACCCGCGGCTGGTGGTGGCCTCGCTCTCGGGCTTCGGCCAGACGGGCCCGCGCGCCGGCCAGGCCTCCTACGACATCGTGTCCCAGGCCACGGGCGGCTTCCTCGCCATGACGGGCTTCCCCGACGGCCCGCCCGTGCGCGGCGGCGGAGCGCTGGCCGACTTCGTGGGCGGCCTGTACCTCGCGCTCGGCGTCGTGGCGGGCGTGCTGGAGGCGCGGCGCACGGGCCGGGGCCGCGTCCTCGACCTCTCGAACCAGGACGCCATGTTCGCCATCACGGACTCCTGGGCCACCATCGCGGGTGGCCTCGGCGTTCACGCCGAGCGCACCGGCAACCAGCATCCCTTCACCGCGCCCTACGACTGCTTCGAGGCGCGCGACGGATTCGTCGCGGTGGGCGTCGGCAGCAACAAGCTCTTCCGCCAGCTCTGCGGCGCCATCGGCCGGCCAGTGCTGGCCGACGACGAACGCTTTCGCAGCCACCGCGGCCGCTCGGCGCGGCGCGCGGAGATCAACGGCATCGTGGCGGCGTGGATCCGCGAGCACACCTGCGACGAGGTGCTCGCAACGCTCGGCCCGGAAGGCGCCGACGTGCCCTGTGCACGCGTCCTCCAGCCCGACGCGCTGGTCGACGATCCGCAGCTGCTCGCGCGTGGCATGATCGAGCGCCATGCCCACCCCGACCCCGAGGTGGGCGAGGTGATCTTCCACGGGAATCCGCTGCACTTCTCGGGCGCCGCATCCCGCGCGCGGGCGCTCGCGCCCGACCTCGGCGAGAGCAACGCCGAGGTCTACGGCGCCCTCGGCCTCTCCGTCGAGGAGCAGGCGCGCCTCGCCGAAGAGGGCGTGATCTAGGGCGCTCGCTCAGCTCTTTGCGTCGTGGAAGATGATGCCCAGGGTCATGCGGTGGCCTCGCGTGACGCGGGCGACGCCGTGGCGGAGCTGGCCGCGGTAGAAGCCGCGCGCGCCGCGCACCGGACGCTCCGCCGTGGGGAAGATCACCGCGTCGCCGAGCCCGAGCGTGATGGCGTCGCCACGCGATTGCTGGCGCGGGCGTCCCTCCACCAGCAGGAACGCGCCGCCCTCGTAATCGCTGCCCGCGCGGGTGAGGCCGATGGCCAGCTGGAGCGGGAAGAAGACCGGTCCGTACAGATCCTGGTGGAGGCAGTTGTAGCCGCCCTCGTCGTAGTCGAGGATCAGGGGCGTGGGCTCGGGCTGTCCGTGCTCGCGGCACCGGCGCGCGAGGCCCGAGAGGGTCCTCGGGAAGCGGCGTGGGTCGCCGAGGCGCTCGGCCCAGTCGTTGGCCACTTGCGCGAGCGATGGGTAGAGCTCGCGGCGCAGGGCGGACACCAGCGGGGGCAGGGGACGTGCGAAGTACCGGTACTCCCCGTGGTCGCCGAAGCCGTGGCGCGCCAGGTTCACGCGCTTGCGGAAGCGGTCCGGCTCGCGCCAGAGCGCCCGGACGCTGCGGCACTCGCCGGCGCGCAGCAGCTTCGGCACGAAGGCGTGGCCGCGCTCGTCGAGCTCGGCCGTCAGGGCCCCGAAATCGAGGCGCCCGACCCGTTGCCGGATCGAGCGCCCGATTTCGTCCTTGCGTTTCCCCGCCGGCCGCGTTGCCACGGCCGGAAGGAAACCCGATCAGTGACCGAAGGTCCAGCCGAAGCCCAGGTGCGCCGTCAGCCGCGGCAGGTGGAAGTGCTGGATCCCGTGGACGAACAGGAGGTGCGCGTTGAACGCGTCCTGGTAGAAGAACCCCGCCCGGTGATCCGAGCAGTAGAAGGGGGTCCGGTGCCGACGCAGCTCGTGGCGCACGAAGTACCGGTCGTAGCGCGGGCGGTACCGGTGATCGCTCCGGCCCCAGCGGTCGTAGCGACGATCCCAGCGGTCATGGCGTCGGTCATGGCGGAAGTCGCGCCGGTCGTAGCGGAAATCGCGCCGGGCGTGGCGATCGCGCTCGAAGCGCCGCCAGTCCGAGCGATACTGGTGCTTGGCATGCTTCTCGTACTTGTCGTGGTGACGGCGGTAGTCGCGATCGCGGTCCTGATCCCGGTCGCGCTCGAAGCGCTCCTGGCGGTCGGTGCGATCGCGGCGGTCTCCCCGTTCGGCGAGGGCGTCGCCCGGGGCGAAGGTCCAGGCCGCCGCGGCGGCGAGGGCCAGGCTG
>JAOTVO010000378.1 GCA_029863355.1 Candidatus Krumholzibacteriia bacterium | reverse complement strand
GCCATTGCCCAAGCGCGTGCGCCGGTGCGGATCGGCACCGTGCGCGAGCAGGTAGTCGACGACCTCGACATCGGCACCCGAGGCCGCGGAGTAGAGCGGCGGGATGCTCATGCGCGGCGTGTCCGGATCCGGATTGGCGCCGGCGTCGACCAGCTCCCTCAGGAGCTCGAAGCGAGCCTGGCCCGCGGCCACGACCACCGCCGGGTTCGGGTAGGCATCGCCCCGCGTGTGGAAATTCGGATCCACCGCCCGGTCGAGCAGCCAGCGCACCGCGCGGTCGTTGCCCTGGCGCGCGGCCTCCACCAGGGCGCAGCCGAACAGCGGCGTGGGATCCTCCGCAGGCTTGGCTGCGCGCCAGATCGCCTCGAGCATGGCGGGATCGTCGTGCATGGCCGCGAAGCTGCCGGCGTAGAGGCAGCGCCGTGTGTCGCTGCGCAACGCGGCGCCGTGGGCGAGCAGCCGCTCCAGCACCGCGCGGTGCCCGAAGCGCGCGGCCACCTCGAGCGCCGTGAGCCGCATGTGGTGCGCGTCGGGCGGCAAGAAGTCGACGTCGACACCGACGTCGAGCAGGCGCACCAGCTCCGCCTCGTCGCCCGCCTGTGCGGCCCGCAGCAGCGCGAGTCCGTCGTCGGCGCCGCGGGCGGGCGCGGCGAGCCCCAGCGCACACGCAAGCGCGAGCCGGGATCTGAGCCGTCGAGAGCGAAGCACGAGGTCTCCCCCCTGCCTCGGCTCATCGTCCCGACAGCCGCACGACTTGCGGACGACGCGTGATACCCTGGGCGCGCCCAACGTGAGACCACGGACTCGGGCAGAACCCCTCACCACGGAGGCACGCGCCATGACCACGATCCTGGTGACGGGTGCGAATCGCGGCATCGGACTCGAGCTGTGCCGGCAGCTGGCGGCGCGCGGGGACGAGGTGATCGCCGCGTGCCGGCGCTCGAGCACTGCCCTCGATGCCCTCGGCGTCCGCGTGCTGCGCGATGTCGAGGTGACGGACGAGGCGTCGGTGCAGGCGCTGGCCGACGCCCTGGCGGGCGTCTCTCTCGACATCCTGGTGAACAACGCGGGCATCTTCACGCGCGAGACGCTCGACGACCTCGATTTCGACCGCATTCGACGGCAGCTCGAGGTGAACGCGCTCGGGCCGCTGCGCGTGACCGCCGCGTTGCTGCCGAATCTGGCGCGGGGCGCGAAGCTCGCGCTGATCACGAGCCGCATGGGCTCGATCGCGGACAACACGTCCGGCGCCTACTACGGCTACCGCATGTCGAAGGCTGCGCTCAACATGGCGGGTGTGAGCCTCGCACGCGATCTGCGCGAGCGCGGCGTGGCGGTCGTCATCCTGCACCCGGGCATGGTGGCGACGGACATGACGGAGCACGAGGGCATCCCGGTCGAGGAATCCGCCAAGGGACTGATCGCGTGCATCGACGCGCTGACGCCGGCCGAATCCGGGATCTTCCTGCACGAGAACGGCGAGCGCCTGCCCTGGTGACGGCGAACCGCCGCCGGGCGACCGGAGCGGCGAAGGAGCGGTGCGAAATGTTCGAGCAGTTCACGATGGGCGTGATCGAGGGCTTCTACGGCCCCGCGTGGAGCTTCGCCGCGCGCGCGGGCTACGCGCGTTTTCTGCGCGAGAACGGCTTTGCGTTCTACATCTACGCACCGAAGGGCGACCTCTCGCTGCGCAAGCGCTGGCGCGACGCGTGGAGCGCGGACGATCGGGCCGCGCTCGAGGCCCTGCGCGACCGCTACCGAGAGGTCGGCGTCGCCTTCGGCGTCGGGCTGACGCCCTTCGGCACCCAGTCGCAGTACGGGGCCGAGGAGCGGCGCGCGCTCGAGCGCAAGATCCGCGACCTCGACGCGCTCGATCTCGACATCTTCGCGCTGCTCTTCGACGACGTACCCGGCGTGCCCGCCGATCTCGCCGAGCGCCAGGTGGCGATCACCCATGACGCGCTGGCGGTCAGCGAGGCATGCGGCTTCCTGATGTGCCCCACGTACTATGCCGACGACCCCATCCTCGACAAGGTCTCGGGTCCGCGCCCCGCTCGCTATCTCGAGACCCTCGGCGCAAAGCTCGAGCCGCGCGTCCGCGTGTTCTGGACCGGCCCGCGGATCTGCTCGCCCGAATACAGCGAGGCGCACCTCGCCGACGTGGCGCGGCGCATCGGGCGAAAGCCCTTCCTCTGGGACAACTATCCGGTGAACGACGGACCGCGCATGGCCAAGCACCTGCACCTGCGCGCCGTGACGGGGCGCCCGCACGGGCTCGCGACGTGGTCGGCCGGCCTGGCCGCCAATCCCATGAACCAGGCCGAGCTGTCGAAGCTGCCGCTCGCGACGCTGCAGCAGAGCTTGCAGGCGGGGGATGCCTACGAGCCGCAGCGCGCCTTCGAGAGCGCGGCGCGGGCGCTGTGGGGCCCGGCGCTGGCGGCCGCCCTCGCCGAGGATCTCGCGCTCTTCCAGGACGCCGGTCTC